>NZ_JBMFST010000066.1:0-5151 GCF_049967395.1 Hydrogenobaculum sp.
TTTAACAATCTTGGAACAATAACTGGAGGAAACAATCCTAATGCAAATGGAGGTGCTGGAGGTATTAATAGTAATGGTGGCACTGGTATATCAATAACAACAAGCTATGCGGGAAGTGCGGGTGGTGGAGGTGGAGGTGGTGGAGGTGGTGGGGCTGGTTTGTGCTCTTCTTTACCAAGAGCTTTAATTTTGTTGATGTCAATACATGTAATCCAATAGGCACCATCGTTACAGGTGTTTGGTTCTGGGTTCGCATACACACCTGCACCTTCGTTTCCGTGTGCGCTCGCTGCGTAGAGCATGAACCCCAGTCCTATGGCTGGCGCCAGCATTGTAAGAAACCTATTCATAGCTTTCTCCTCCTTTAACTAAAGTATAGCATCTAATACTGCCTTTGTCAAGCTATATATATTATATCGTAATTTTATAAAAAAAGTATAAACTTTTTACAGATATACTTAATGATATATATTATATTGTTTTAAAGCTTTTAGAAAAAAGATACTATGTTATAATAAGCTTTTAATGAAAGCAATCTTGTGTCTTGAAGATGGTACATATTTTATAGGCAAATCCTTTGGCAAAACCGGTGAATGTTTTGGAGAAGTGGTATTTAACACTGCCATCACAGGTTATCAAGAGATTATAACAGACCCATCTTATAAAGGCCAAATAGTAGTAATGACAAACCCACAAGTAGGAAATTACGGTGTAAACAACGACGATGTGGAGTCAGATTCTCCAAAAGTTGCAGGTTTCGTGGTAAGGGAAATATCAAGAATAGACAGCAATCACACATCTATTTCTACACTATCTTCTTACCTTGAAAAGCACAACATAGTAGGAATATCAAACATAGACACAAGGGCTTTGGTGAAAATACTACGAGAAAGAGGCGTTACTAGAGGATTTATATCTACCATAGATTTAACGCCCAAAACCATATACGATAAAGTAAAAATGGTCAAGGACATATCTTCTCTTGATTTGGTGTCTGAAGTAACCACGGATAAGATTTATACAATTCACGCCTATAAAAGCTCAAAACACTTTGTATTGGTAGATTTTGGTATCAAAAAAAGCATAATAAAGTATCTAGTAGAAAACGATATTACCTGCACTGTAGTACCAGCATACACATCGAAAGAAGATATAGAAGCCATGAACCCAGACGCGGTATTTCTATCAAATGGCCCTGGAGACCCAGCAAACGTGCTAAACGGCATAAGCATAGCTAAACATTTTTTTGGGAAAAAGCCTGTATTTGGAATATGCCTTGGCCATCAAATAATGGCTTTGGCAATTGGAGCAAAAACTTACAAGTTAAAGTTTGGGCATCATGGAGCCAATCATCCAGTTAAAGATTTAAGAAGCAAGAAAATAGTAATCACATCTCAAAACCACAACTACGCTGTAGAAGATTTGCCAGATTTTATGGAAATCACACATATTAATTTATTGGACAACACCATAGAAGGTATGGGCCATAAAAATATCCCCTATTATTCTGTGCAATTTCATCCAGAAGCTTCACCTGGACCTCACGATGCTCTTTACATATTTAAAGAGTTCAAAGATATGGCTTAAATGTATAAAAACATAGCTTATATTTCTATATTCAGAGTTTTAAGAGGTATTGCTGGTGGTATTATCACAATAGCATTTCCTTATGTTATCTTGAAAGATTTTCATAAAAGCATAGGATACTTAGGCCTTATATACGCATTGGCTACGATTTCTACCGCTTTAATATCTGTATTTGGCGGTGTAATAGCAGACGTTTGGCATAGGAAAAACGCCGTTATATTGATATCTTTACTTTTACCCTTGAGCGCTTTGCTTTTATATTTAGAGCCTTCTTATATAGTGGCTTTTTTAAGCGCTGTCTTAGGCGGGTATTCTGCTACCGGTTCTTTGATGAGTGGTGGAGTGGGTGGTGCTATAATGCCTGCAGTAAACGCTTTGGCTACAGATATAATACCAAAGGAAAAAAGAGTGTTTGCCTATTCGGTATTTACTTTTCTAACAGGTATATCTGGGGCTTTCGGCGCTTATTTGATGAAGTTTATTCCAAGCAACAAAGAAGCATTTTTAGTGGCTTTTTGGATATCGTTATTGGGCATACTTTTTATAATACCAATAGATTCATACCATAAAAAGGGTAGATTGGACACGCTAAACAGTAAAAAAACCATAGGTCAATTTTCTGTGGTAGGCTTTCTAAATGGATTTTCCCAAGGGCTTATAACACCATTTTTGATTCCATTTTTCATAATAGTTTATCACATAAAAAAATCGGATATGGCATCTTGGGCCTTTTTAGCTGGCGTTTTAGCTTCTTTTTCACCTCTTCTTGCTAACATTTTGTATAAACATTTTGGCAATCTTAAAAGCATAATACTTACAAGACTTGCCGGTGCCATTATAATACTTTGTATGCCTCTTGTAAAAAACCTATATATAGATTTGGTGCTTTACAGTCTTTATCCATCTTTTAGGGTGCTTGCACTACCAATACAACAATCTATGATGAGTGAAATGATAGATATATCTGAAATGGCAAGGGCTTTTAGCCTAAATCAAATATCAAGATTAAGCGCTTCTTCTATAGCTACGGCGCTTACAAGTTTTTTATGGGAGCTTTCCTTTATCAGTTTACCGTTTTTCATATATACTTCTATAATGTTTGTAAATATAACACTTTATAAAAAGTTTTTTGGAAATCAATCAAAATAGCCACTATTCATCGTGGAGTTCTCTTATTTCATCGTTGGCTGGTATCTCATCGGTATAAGCTTTATCTATGTTGCCTGTTCTTACGTTTATCAGCCTAGTGTATACTATAAGCTGGTGCCTTGTCAACGTATACATCCCTTGATATATGTATGAGGTTTTAAATTTTGTCCTTAGATCTTTTACATCAGAAGAAAGAGCCACATCACCGTGGGAGTTTACCGTCACATACTTGGAAAGATTTATTTCTATAATTCTAACTTTACATTCTCTTATAAGAGCATCTTTAAAAAGCTCTGTGAGGGTTTTACCCAAAGCACTCGTATAGTTTATGTTGTTTGAATCTACATAAGTCATCACAGCCACCACAGGTATAGTATAGGTCTTGTTGTATACTTCAAAAGTAGGACATGTGTGATAAGCCATTCTATCTGCAAGATATTTTAAAGGAGCTTTGGATTTTTCTATACCGAGCTTATAAGCTTCGTAGTTTACCGTAGACGTTATAGAAGAGCAGCTTAGCTGTGATAAGGAAAAAACTACGATAGGCAAAAAGTTTATAAGCTTTTTGTATTGCATAAAGTCATTACGTTTTCAAGAGGTTCTTCTAAACTTCTTAGAGCGCATTCACTGGCTTTCTCTATGGTCTTTTTTACAATGGGTGTATCTTTGTATTCAAAAGGGCTTAAAACATAGTCTATCACCTCTTCTCTTGAAGCCGGTCTTCCTATCCCTATTCTTAACCTTGGAAAATCTTGAGTTCTCAACTCTTTTATAATAGATTCCACTCCGTTATGACCTCCAGAACCACCGCTTGGTTTTAACTTTATGGTGCCAATTGGCAAATCCATATCATCGTATATTACAAGTATATCACTGGGCAATATCTTTGTTTTTTCTACAAACTGCCTTAGGGCTATACCTGAGTTGTTCATAAAGGTTTGCGGTTTTATAAGGTATATATCTTTTTCTTTTATGTGAAAAACCAAAGACATATATTTTTCAATTGGGTTTTTGAGATGTAATTTAAAAGTTATTTCATCTATTACTTTAAATCCTATGTTATGCTTTGTATCTTTGTATTTGGGACCCGGGTTCCCGAGTCCCACTAAGGCTTTTATCATTATTTGGTAGCAGCTTCTTGAGCTTGCTCTTCTTCGCCTTCTTTAGCTTCTTCTGGTTCTGCCACTACCAACACCACCTCTTCTGGGTCTTCCATCAATTTGCAATTTGCCGGTATATTCAGATCTTTAACGTGCAAAACTCCGCCAAGACCCACATTTGATATATCCACCGTTATTTTATCTGGTATTTCTCTTGGATTTACCTTTAACTCTATACTGTGAAGATGTATTTCAAGGGTACCGCCTAGTTCCACACCTTTTGGAGTACCAACAAACTCAAGAGGCACCTCTACATCGGTCTCTGTAACGTTTGATATGTTATATAAATCTACATGTATCGGATTATCACCGAGCCATCCATATTGAACATCTTTCAACAGACAAGGCAATACTTCGTTGCCAAGCTTCGCCTCTATCAAAAATGTAGTACCGTGAGGCATAGCCGCTAAATCTTTTATTCTCATGTAAGCGTGTATATTTTGGACACCTTTGCCGTAGATTTCCACAGGCACAAACCCTTCTTTTCTTTTGCTCTTTTTATCACTTTTTGTAGAAGCTTCTCTTTCTAAAAGCTCAACACTAACTCTTTTCATAACAATCACTCCTTCTATAGAAAGTTTTCAAGCTATATATTATAGCATATTTTATAATTAACTTATGAATAGAGATAAAGCGTATGAAATATACATAAATGAAATTCTAAAGTGGAACAAAGTACATAAACTCATATCAAAAGCCGATGAATCAAAGATTTTTGAAAGACATATAAAAGATGCTGAAGAGATATTTTACAAAGTAAAAGATTTTGATATAAAAGAGATAGCAGATATAGGGGCTGGAGCTGGTTTTTTAGGCGTGGTGTTTTCTATCCTTGATAACAATCTAAAAGTCAGTTTAGTAGAAGTTGTTGCAAAAAAATGTGCCTTTTTGGAGCATATAAAAATAAAGCTTGGATTACATTATGAAGTATTGTGCAAAGATGCCACTCGCTTAGACAAAACATTTGAATCTACTATAGAAAGGGCTTTTGGCAAACCTATTGACATAGTAAAAACAATGGAAAGACTATCAAACAAATATGCGTTTCTTGTCTTAGGAGAAAATGAAGACCTCAAACCTTTAGAACACTTAGGCTATAAACCAATTAAGCTATCAAAAGGTTTTTTGGCTTTTAAAAACCTAAAATAAATAATGCTATAATCATATTATGAAGCTTTTACCAATAGGCATACAAACCTTTAGAGATATTATAGAAGGTGGTTTTTACTATGTAGATAAAACACACTTTATACCA
>NZ_JBMFST010000067.1:0-5011 GCF_049967395.1 Hydrogenobaculum sp.
CTTTGCTCTAAGGAGGTTAACAAGAGCTTTCAGGGCTTATCAGAACTATAGTGGCCAACACTGTAGGCAAAACTCTAAGCAACTTGGAATCCTTTATCTAGAGCGTAAAATAATGTTTAGTAAGAGAGTTTAGACAATTGATGAAACAGTCCCGGTTTTTTGTGTTTTGCTTGAAAAATTATAAAAATATTGATACACTATTGGTATGAAGGTAGGTTTTATAGGCTTTGGAAATCTCGGTTCAGCGATTGTAAGAAGGATGGCTTCTTTGGGTGTGGAGGTGATAGTTTACAACAGAACAAAATCAAAGGTAAAAGATTTTAAAGCGGTAGATTATCCTTACGAGCTTTTAGAAGCGGTAGATATTATTTTTATAAACGTTTTTGATTCTTTTGCCTCAAGAGAGGTTGTTTTTGGGGAAAACGGTCTTGTAAAAGGAAATTTAAAAGACAAGACTATTATAGATACCACCACAAACCACTACGCTTATGTAAAGGAAGCTTACGAGACCTTAAAGGGTTTTGGCGCTAAGTATCTTGATGCTCCCGTGCTTGGTTCTGTGATACCTGCTACGAAGGGTGAGCTTGTCATGCTTGTGGGCGGTGATGAAGATGTGTTTAAAAGCGTTGAAGATGTTTTAAAGCTTTTTACAAAAGAAAGAATTTACCTTGGACCGGTACCAAACGGCACCTATGGAAAACTAATAAACAACATAGTGCTTGGAGCTTTTATGGACGCTATAGCCCAAGCCGTTGGTATTGGAGAGAGCGTCGGCCTTCCCAAAGAGATGATTTTGAAGTTTTTGGAGCTTGGGGCTGGAAACTCCTACATATTAAACGTTAAGAAACAAAAGCTTCTACAAGAGGATTTTTCTCCTCAATTTTCTGTAAAAGCTATATACAAGGACCTTCACTATGTGCAAGACCTTCTTAAAGATTTTGGGCTTTTCTCTTTTAGCTTATCCTCCGTTAAAGAGACCTATGGCCTTGCTATAAAATCAAACATGGAAGATCTTGATTTCTCCTCTGTGTATAACCTCTACAAGAAGGCTTGATGATAAGCGCGTTAGGTAGAAAGGTTAGTATTAAAAGCCAGATACAAGTTTTAGACGGTGCAGGAGATTTATACAGAGTAGTTTTTAACACACTACTTAGCCTCAGGAATATAAATCTTGAAGATTTGGATGTAAAGTTAAAAAATATACCAAGTTTTGAGCTTTTACCAAACATAGACCAAGCAATTGATAGACTTGTAAAAGCCGTAAAATCTAAAGAGAGGATACTCCTTTACGGTGATTACGATGTAGACGGGGTTACTTCTACCACTATCATGTACGATTTTTTAAAGCAAATGGGTGCTAACGTAATACCTGTGCTCCCAAACAGAAACTCCGGCTACGGGCTTTCAAAAGAGCTTATAGATTTATTCTCAAAGTATTCCAACCTAGTGCTTACACTGGACAACGGTACTACAGCCATTGAAGAGACAAGGTATGCAAAAGAAAAATACAATATGGACTTTATTATCTTAGACCATCACAGGATAAATCACGACGAAGGCTTGCCTAAGGCTATAGTGGTAAACCCAAACTTAGAGGAAGGCAACAAGCTTAAAGGCATATGCACGGCTGGGCTTTCCTTTTATATGGTAGGGGCTTTAAGAAGAGCTTTGGGTGTAGATTTTGATATAAGGAAATACCTTGATTTGGTGGCAGTGGGTACTGTGGCAGACGTTATGCCAATAAATTCGTTAAACAGAGTGCTTATATCCAAAGGTCTTGAGCTTATAAACAAAATAAAAGATATGCCTTGGGACATGGCTACGGATATTGGAAAAGCTGGTATGAAAGCCCTTATAAACTACATATCAAAAACTCAAAACGGAAATCAAAAGCTAATAACTGCCAAAGACATAGGGTTTTCCATAGCTCCAAGAATCAACGCCGCAGGTCGTATAAAAAAACCCGAATTGGCTATGAGGCTTTTGGCAGAAAAAAACTATGAAAAAGCTAGGATTTTGGCGGAGGATTTAAACAAAATAAACCAAGACCGCCGAAGAATATCAAACGAGATGTTTAAAGAGGCTTACAGCCTTGCTTCTCAATCTAGCGATGATTTTGTAATACTTGGAAAACAAACTTGGCATCATGGGGTTCTTGGAATTGTGGCCGGAAGGCTTTCAAACAAGCTTAAAAAACCAACAGGTATATTCTACATAAACAACACCCATGCGGTGGGCTCTATAAGGTCTGTAGAGGGGCTTGATGTTCATAAGCTTCTTTCAAATTTAAGTTATATGTTTGATAAATGGGGTGGTCATGCTGGGGCTGCCGGTGTTACTATAAAAAGAGAATATTTTGATGCTTTTAAACAAAAGATAAACGATTTGTTAAAGAAAGAGTCCTTTGAGGTGGATAGAGTTTTAGAAGTAGATATGGAACTTCCCCTAAGAAGCGTTGATAAGCGTATTGAAGAAATAATAGAGAGGCTATCTCCTTACGGTGAGCTAAACCCAGAGCCGATTTTTATATCTCAGGATATCACTATTTCTTCTATATCAAGCAAAGGCGTAGGCGTAAGAGTGAAAACCTTGGACAAAGATAAAGAGATAGAACTAAGCTGTTTTGAAGAGGAACTTTTTCTAAAGCTAAAACCCGGTCAGCGCTTAAAAGCCATATACAACATAGATTCTTACGGAATAAACATGATAGATGCAGTATTTTGTTGATGTCTGATGGCTTCTGGTAATACGCACGATTTTTTAAATTTGGCAACGCTTCCGGTTTTCCTTTACGGTGTGCCTCATGAGTATTTTTTATATTTTGGAAGCGCATACGTTATATCTACCGTTTTGCTATCTCCAGACATAGACTTACCCCATTCAAAACCATCAAAAAGATGGAAAATGTTGAAGTGGCTGTGGCACCCTTATCGTGCTGTTTTTAAACATAGGGGTTTGTCGCACTTTCCCATAGTAGGTACTTTGTCTAGGTTTTTATACGTTTTTATTTTGGTGGTATTTTTATACTTTGTTATAGTGGGTGTCATGAGTTTTTCAAATTATTCTCACACTTTTATTAAAAGCTCGGACACTTTTTTACAACATATAAGATACAGGATAACCGAAGAAGATATATTTTGGTTTGTAATGGGTGCTGTAGTATCTGATATAGTGCATATATTTTGGGATTTTGTGCTTTCTTTCCTAAAGAAGCTAAAAAAGTTTGTAAGATAGTTTAAAGGCTTTTAACTTTAAAAAATTTTGATTTCAAAAGATTCTCAGCGTATTCTTTTTCTTCGTTTGAATCGTATGTAATACCGGAACCAGCGTAGTAGCAAAAATGTTTTGCACTTCCTATTATAGTTCTTATCAAAACGCTTGAAACCATATTTTTACCTTTTAAAAGCAGAGCTACACCGCAGTAGTAACTTCTATCAAAAGGTTCTATTGTCTTTATAAGATGTGTAGCCATTTTCTTTGGAGCACCGCTTACAGAGGCTACTGGTAAGCATTGTTTTATTATGTTTATAGGTTTTTCTTTGGTTTTACCTAATATTTCAGAATACATGTGAAAAAGGGTTTTGTGTTTTGATACGGCAAAAAGTTTTTTACAGCTTACCTCTTTCGATATTTTGTTGAAGTCGTTTCTCATAACGTCCGTTATCATTAGGTTTTCTGATATGTCTTTTTGGCTTTTAATGAGTTCAAGTTTTCGTTTTGAAGTGCCTTTTATAGGTTTTGAAATTATTTTGTCGTTTTCTTTTCCTACAAAAAGCTCCATAGACCCACTTATTATATAAAAGTCCTTATTCTTAAAGAAAAATCCAAAATCCACCGGCTGGTATCTAACAAAATGCCAAAACAAGGCTTCTTCTTTGGATAAAAGCTCAAAATCAAACTTCATAGCTAAGTTTATTTGGTATATGTCTCCGTTTTCTATGTGTCTTTTGGCTTTTAGTACCATATTTATGTAGTCTTGTTTAGGTGTCATGTTAAGAAGTTTAAAGCGAGATTTTTTGTAAAAAGGTTTTAGCCTTGTAAAAGAAGATATCTTTATGTCTATTGTTTTACCTTCCGAAAAAGGTATTATCAAAAAATGAATATATTTGTCGTCTTGAAAGTCGTCTAAGTTTTCCAAATACCTTATATCTTTTATATTTGCTTTGTATAAGAATTTGTTTTTCTTATTGAAAAAGCCTGAAGCTATTATAAGTTTTCTTTTTGAATGCATATATTTAAATAATTTTCCAAATCCTTATCCACTTTGAAATTTATATCTTCTACAGCGTTTATGGACTTTGCACCTATTACAGAGTTTAGTATAAAAGCTTTCTCAAAATCTTTTAAATCTTTGGCTTTTATCGGCAGAAAGCTTATATTTATTTGTTCTTTCAGCGTTTGCAGTGTTATACCAAATAGCATACCGCTTTCAACGGAAGGGCTGTAGTATTTGTTATCTTTGACAAGCAATAGGTTGGAAGTGGTGCACTCTTGTATATGCTCTTTTTCATTTAGAAATATTGCATCAAAAAAGCCGGTTTCTTGGGCTTGCCTTTTTGCCAGCGTGTTTAAAAGATAGTTTGTGGTTTTGTGGTATATGGTAATATCTTTACTGTGTCTTTTATAAGGCGATATTCTTAGATTTACTTTCTCTGGTGATGGTCCTTTTTCACGCTTTATGACATATATTTTATAAGTTTTTGGCTTTTCATAGAAAATCTTAGTTTCATCGTATGCTATTAAAAGCTTTAAAACGGTGTTTTTGGGATATTGGTTTAATGTAGTTTTTATATTGTCTATATCAAGTTCTATGTTAAAAAGCTCTTTTGATGAGTTGTTTAATCGTTTTAGGTGTCTTTCTAAGGACGGGGTATCGCCGTTGTATATAAAAGTTTCAAAAAGCCCCTGTGAATATTGGATGTTGTTATCCATACAATTTAAACCCCCGAGGGCGACCTACTTTCCCGTGCCGTTTGCCCAGCACAGTATCATCGGCGCAGAAGGGCTTAAC
>NZ_JBMFST010000068.1:0-4863 GCF_049967395.1 Hydrogenobaculum sp.
GGAGGGATTCGAACCCTCGGTGGGCGTGAACCCACAAGTGATTTCGAGTCACCCGCTTTCGTCCACTCAGCCACCTCTCCTTGAGATTATAAAATATTATACAAAGTTTTTGGGATTTTGATATAATAATAGATTAAACTGCACTCTAATCAAAAAGGGTCGTCAGGTTAAGCTGACGCTTGGATTAGAGGAGGTTAAAAACCCTTTTGGAGGTATTTTATGTCAGTAAGTATGAAGGACCTTTTGGAAGCAGGTGTTCATTTTGGACACTCTAAGGGAAGATGGAACCCTAAGATGGCACCGTATCTTTATGGTGTAAGAAACAACATACACATTATAGACCTTGGAAAGACGGTGCTTTACCTTGAAGAGGCTTACAACTTTGTATCAGATGCCGTGTCAAAAGGAGCCGAAGTGCTTTTTGTAGGTACGAAAAAGCAAGCTAAAGATGTTATTATGGAAGAGGCGTTAAGATGCGAGTCTTTCTATGTAAATGAAAGATGGGTGGGTGGTCTTCTTACCAACTTCAAGACTGTTAGAAAGAGTATAGCAAAGCTACGTCAATTAGAACGTATGGAAAAAGAAGGGGTATTTGAGGTTTTACCAAAAAAAGAAGTGGTAACCATGAAAAGGGAGATGCAAAGACTCCAAAAGCTTTATAAAGGTATCATAGATATGGATAGAATACCAGATATAATATGGGTAGTAGATACCAACAGAGAACATATAGCCGTTACAGAAGCAAGAAGGCTTGGTGTAAAGGTTGTTGCTATAGCAGACTCTAACTGTGACCCAGATGAGATAGATTACCTTATACCCGGAAACGACGATGCAATAAAATCTATTAAGCTTTTAACATCAAGAATAGCTGATGCTGTTATAGATGGTAAACAAAGAAGAGAAGCTTCCGTGGTGTCTGAAACCTCGAAAAGAAGAGTGGTTGTGGTGGCTGAAGAGGAGAAAGAACTCTTTGAAAAGGCTATGGCTATGTCAGAAAAGTATGAAGATATAGATAAAGATAGTGTAGACTACTAATAGGAGGAGATTTTATGGCAGTTAGTTCTGAAAATGTAAAGCTTTTAAGAGAGATGACTGGGGCTGGTATGCTCGATTGCAAAAAAGCCCTTGAAGAAGCAAATGGAGATATAGAAAAAGCTAAAGAGATACTTCGTATAAAAGGTTTGGCAAAAGCCGATAAGAAAGCTTCAAGAGAGACAAAAGAAGGTCTTATAGTGGCAAAATCCACACCTTCAAAAGGTGCAATGATTGAGCTTGCTTGTGAGACAGACTTTGTTGCAAGAAACGACTCTTTTAAAGAGCTTGCCAACAAAATCCTCGATTACGTGTTAGAAAATGTAAAAGATACAAAGGGCGAGTCAAGAGATAGCTCTATACTTCAAGGTAAAATAGATGGTATAACCATAGAAGAGCTTTTAAAAGAAGCTATCGCCAAAATCGGTGAAAACATACAACTAAAACGCTACTGCGTGGTAGAAGGACCAAACTTTTCTTACATACACGGTGGCGGTAGGATAGGGGTTTTGCTATCTTATGAAGGTGATAACCTTGATGTTGTAAAAGATGTGGCACTCCAAACAGCCGCTATGAGACCAGAGTTTTTATCTCCTGAGACTGTGCCTCAAGATGTTATAGAAAGAGAAAAAGCCATATATATGGAACAAGCCAAAAAAGAAGGTAAACCTGAAAATATGCTTGAAAAGATAGCCGAAGGTAAACTCAAAAAATTCTACGAAGAGAAGACTCTTTTAAATCAAAAGTTTATAAAAGACGAGAAAAAGACTATTCAAGATTACACTAAAGCCAACAACGTTGTTATAAAAGGCTTTTGTAGATTTGAAATAGGTACATGAGGTATAAAAGAGTATTATTGAAAATATCAGGTGAAGCCTTGGCGGGAAGCCAGGGCTTTGGTATAGATAAAGATGTTATCACAAGCTTTTCAAACGAGATAAAAGAAGCTTATGAGCTTGGTGTTCAAATAGCTATTGTGATAGGTGGTGGCAACATATTTAGAGGACTAAAAGCTCAAGCCAGCGGTATGGATAGAGCTACAGCAGATTATATGGGAATGTTAGCCACCGTTATAAACGCCTTAGCTATGCAAGACACGTTGGAAAGAATACACAACATACCTACAAGGGTTTTATCAGCTATAGAGATGAGACAAGTGGCGGAGCCATACATTAGAAGAAGAGCGGTAAGACATCTTGAAAAAGGAAGAATTGTTATCTTTGCTGCTGGTACCGGAAACCCGTTTTTTTCTACCGATACAGCTGCTGCTTTAAGAGCAGCTGAAATAAACGCAGACGTTATGATGAAAGCTACAAAAGTAGATGGTATATATACAAAAGACCCGGCAATTTATAAAGACGCAGAGCTTATAAAAGAAATTTCTTATATAGAGATTATAAACAAGGATTTAAAGATCATGGATCATACAGCCATTACCTTATGTAAAGACAACAACATAGAGATGATAGTTTTTAATATACATCAAAAAGGAGCTTTAAAACGTATATTATCAGGGGAAAATATAGGGACGGTGGTTAAAAGCGTTAATGCTTGAAAAGCCAATAGCTTTAGCCGTAGGTAATTTTGACGGTGTTCACTTAGGACATCAACATCTTTTAAACACCCTTATTTTAAAAGCAAAAGAAAAAAACCTTATTCCTTCTGTTTTAATGTTTAACCCTCATCCTTTGGAAGTTCTTGAGAAAGAATCAGCCCCTTGTATAATATCCACTGTAGAAGAAAGAAAAGAGTATATGTATAACTTGGGTATTGAAAATGTTTTCGTGATAAACTTTACAAAAGAATTTAGCAACATACCAGCAAGGGATTTTATAAAAGAATATGTTTATGAAAAGCTAAATACAAAGCTTTTAATAGTAGGATACGATTGGAGATATGGGGCTAAAAGAGAAGGGGAGTTTGAGCTTGCAAAAGAGATGGGACAAACCCTTGGGTTTGAAGTTATACCAAGTGAGCCTTACAAAGTTGATGGTCATATAGTAAGTAGCACTCTTATAAGAAGGCTTTTAAAAGAAGCAAATTTAGACGATGTAAAAAAATACCTTGGAAGAGATTACTCTATTAAAAGAAAGGTTGTTAGAGGGAAAGGTTTGGGTTCTAAAATAGGTTTTCCCACTGCAAACATATCAAACACATCAAACATGTGTTTAAAAGAAGGCGTCTACGCCGTAAAAGTAAACAACTATCTTGGTGTGGCAAACTACGGTAAAAGACCAACGGTTGAAAATACAAATCAAAACATATTGGAGGTGCATATTATAGATTTTAACGGTGATTTAGTGGATAATGTTTTAAATATAACATTTTTAGGCTTTTTAAGGGAAGAGAAAAAATTTAACTCTATAGAAGAACTAAAAACCCAAATAAAAACCGATATAGAAACCACTAAAGCTTTATTTTCTAATAAAAGCGTATAAACTATAAGCTACTATGAAAGCGTACAATATATCGCCTACTGGTTTTAGATATTGGTTGGCTTCAAATACTATAAGTATAAACAAACCAAAACCAAGCATCGGTAAAGCTTGCTTTACAATACTTTGATTTATCATAGCATCTATTGGCGGTACGTTTTGTCCTAGTTTATTGGCGTATAACTTATTCCAAAGTATTCTCGGCATGAAATGAAATATACCGCCTAGTACTGTAGTCAAACCAAATCCATATATCATAACATCAGCATGTAAAAAAGGTTCTAATCTTCCTGATGCTACCAAAAGCCCAAAACTAACACCCATAAACAAAAACCCAAGTCCCAAGAAGAAATATCTAAGCGTATAAGGTATATTTTTTGGAAACTTTCTATTTTCAACGGTTTTATAAATAAGATTTACAAAAAATCCCAACACTATAAACTCCAAAATCCCAGCAAAGTAAATAAGCCTCAAATCAAACACATAAAAAGATGCCATAAGAATAGAAGCCGATAGTTGATGAATCCAAAATAGCTTGTTTGCAAGGCCCATATTTAGAGGCTCCATATATAAAAGCGGTACCAAAGCAAGCTCTACTCCTATAACGGCATTTAATACAAAACCTATTGTAAAAGTATGAATTAAGAAAAATATATTTACCTTGTTAAAAGCAAAAAACAAAAACTCTATAGAATTTAGCATTAAAAATATTAAACTTGCCGTTAAGAACTTCGTAGTTATTGAGTTTGGTAATTTTAAAGCTGTTGATATATGAGTTATAAATACTAGTATAAGCAATACGTTTGAAAAGGAAAAGTATATATTTCCAAGTAAACCAAAATACCACATCAACATGATAAATCCATTTAAAATGCTTATACCAAACACTGCAAAAGATAATTTTGGAAACTTTGGTTTTTTCATAAGAGAGTTTGGTATGAGTTGATACATAGCCCCCATTATCACGTTTAGGAAAAATCCGTACAATCCAAGTAAAAATATGTTTATGTTGTTTTGGTTTGTAAAAGCTTTTAAAATGAGGTCTATTATTAACCAAACTATACTTAATATGAAAAATAGTGGCGATGCTTCAGATATAAAAAACATTTATTACCTCCTTACATATAATGCAAGTAAATATATATTTATTATAATGATACGTGTATGATATTAACTTTATTTTACTTTTCAATGATTATAAAAGAGATATTTTGATATTGTAAAACCTCCCCGAAGGGGAGGCTATGTATTTTATTATCTGAAGAGTGTGAGAAGTTGTTGAGGTATTACGTTTGCTTGGGCAAGCATTGCAATGGCTGATTGTTGTAGTGTGTTGTCGTTTTGATATTTTGTCATAGCTTGTGATATGTTTAGATCTCTTATAGCTGCTTCAGCG
>NZ_JBMFST010000069.1:0-4747 GCF_049967395.1 Hydrogenobaculum sp.
TTTACCATGGTCAACGTGACCTATGGTACCTACGTTGATGTGCTCTTTCTCTCTAACAAACTTTTCCTTTGCCATAAAACGCTAAACCCCCAAAAAAATTTTTAAAAGCCCTAGACCGGACTTGAACCGGCGACCTCACCCTTACCAAGGGTGTGCTCTACCGACTGAGCTACCAGGGCTAAAAACAAAAGCGGACGACGGGACTCGAACCCGCAACCTGCTGCTTGGAAGGCAGCTGCTCTACCATTGAGCTACATCCGCTAAAATGGTGGAGAGAGCAGGATTCGAACCTGCGAAGGGCGAAGCCCGAGGGATTTACAGTCCCTTGCCGTTGGCCGCTTGGCTATCTCTCCTACCTACTAAATATTACATTATAACATTTCTTAAAAAAATTTTCAAGTTTTATAGCTTTTAAAAGCTACAAAAACGTAGTCTTAAATTATATCACAAATTATGGTAAAATGTTAAATACTGAAAAAGAGGCTAGAAAATGATGAAAGTAAGACCTATTATAAACAGCTTTGATTTACAAAAAAGGGTCATAGAACTATCAAAGACTATAGAAAAAGATTACGAAGAGGTTTATATAGTTGGGCTTCTAAACGGTGCATTTATGTTTGTAAGCGATTTATCAAGACATATACAAAAAAATGTGTTTGTTGATTTTATGAAAGTAAGCTCATACGTAGGAGACAAATCCTCAAATCTTAACGTATTGTGCGATATTAGTTTGGATATAAAAGACAAGGATGTAATCTTAGTAGACGATATATTGGACACTGGCAAAACGCTTAGTAAGGTAAAAGAGCTAATCTTATCAAAACACCCAAAAAGCCTTAAGATATGCGTGCTTCTTGATAAACCATCCAGAAGAGAAGTGGACATAAAGGCAGATTATGTAGGCTTTGAAATAGAAGATAAGTTTGTGGTGGGGTACGGCCTTGATTACAACGGTTTCGGAAGAAACTTAGGGTTTATAGCTCAGATAGAAATATAGATGATAGAAGCAATATTTAAAAACTTATGCCCAAACTGTGGAGGCGATATATCCTCTTATAGACTCGCAAAAGGTTTGCCTTGCGAAAAATGTTTAAAAGAAGAAAGCGAAAACGTATGTGATGCGCTGAAAGAGGGGTTTTTAAAAGAGCATTGCGATATAGAGAAAGAATTAAGCTTGTGGGAAGAGTATTTCTATAAATATACCAATCTAAAACCCTGGGCTCTTCAAAAAACATGGGCAAAAAGGGTATTTTTAAAGGAATCTTTTTCGCTTATAGCTCCCACCGGCATAGGAAAATCATCCTTTGGAATTTCTTTAGCGGCGTTTTTATCCACAAAAAACAAAAAATCCTACTTATTGCTACCAACAAAGCTCTTATTAAAACAAACCTTTGACAGACTTTTGTCTTTTGGAGTTAAAGAAGAAGACATATTAATTTTTGGACTAGATGCCAAAAAAGATAAATCTTTACTAAAAGCTAAAAACTACAAAATACTAATCACCACAAACATGTTTTTATACAAAAACGAGGAACTCATACCAAGGGATTTTGATTTTATATTTGTAGATGATATAGACTCATTTTTAAAAACCGCAAAAAATATAGACAAACTTCTACATATAATGGGTTTTGAAAAAGATATCATCAACAAAACTTTTGAGCTTTTAAAATTAAAGTCTTCTTTTAGAAAAAACGAAGAAAAACTAAAAGCTCTTTCCCAAGAGATAGCAGACTATCTTAGCACCAACAAACCAAAAACTGTATTGGTATTAGCTTCGGCTACGTCTAAACCAAAATCAAAACGAGTGTTAGCCTTCAAAGAGCTACTAGGCTTTGAACTATCCACACCAACTTATTACCTTAGAAATATAACAGACGCTTTTTATGAACCACCAAACTACAAGCTTAATTATCAAACACTAGTAAAATACATAAATACCTTTGGTAAAGGCGGGCTTGTATTCTTATCCGCAGAAAAAGGAAAAGATGCAATAAAAGAAATAATAGAAACCTTAAACAAAAACCACATAAGAGCGGTATCTTACGAAGATATAAAAGAAGATGACATAAAAGCCTACGAGAACGGCGATATAGATGTTTTGGTAGGCATAGCATCTTACAGAAATCCGCTGGCAAGAGGAATAGACCTTCCACACGTTATAAGGTATGCTATATTTTACGGGGTTCCAAAAATCGAGATACCCCTTAGCCTTGAGACAAACATAAACCATATTGTTATGGCGCTTTTATCTATAAAAAATATTTTTATAAACACAGAGCACTATCAAACAATATCGGAGCTTATAGAAAAACTAAACAAATATAGGTATGTTAAAGAAGAAAACGAAGTTTTAAAAAACCTAAAACAAAAGGCTAAAGAGTTTCTTAGCCAAAAAGATATTATAGAAAAAATAGAAAACTCAAAAGATATAACCCTCAAAAAGCAAAATGATAAATATTATATACTGATTCCAGACGTAACTGGATACATTCAAGCAAGCGGTAGAACATCAAGGCTTTACGCCGGTGGAATAAGCAAAGGTCTTTCAGTCGTGTTGGTAGACGATAAGGCAAGTTTTGAATCTTTGAAGAAAAAACTTCTTTGGCTTGGAGATATCAAATTTGAAAACATAAAGGATATTGATATAAAAAGCATATTAAAAGCGATAGACCAAGACAGAGAAAATTTAAGAGCTTTTATGAAAAAGGAAAAGATACTAAACCAAAAAGATGTAATAAAACCCACCTTGGTGATAGTAGAATCTCCCACAAAGGCAAAAACAATATCTTCATTTTTTGGAAAACCAGCTAGAAGAATTTTAAACAACGTAGCGTTTATGGAGTTTTCTACGGATAAAAACTATATGATCATTACAGCTTCTATAGGACATATACTTGACCTTGTTAAAAACGAAGGTTTTGACGGTGTTTTGATAAAAGATGACCATATAATACCAATATATGAAACCATAGAAGGTAAAGATAACATAGTTAAAAGCTTAAGATTAGCAGGTATCGAAATAGAAAAAGTGTTAATAGCCACTGACCCTGATACCGAAGGCGAGAAAATAGCTTGGGATTTAAAAGAGATGCTATCGGCTTTTTGTAAAGATATAAAACGTATGGAATTTCATGAAGTTACAAAAAAAGCCATTGCGAATGCAATAGAAAACCCAAGGGATATAAAAGAATCCCTTGTAAAAGCCCAAATTTTAAGAAGAGTATCCGATAGATGGGTTGGTTTTGAATATTCAAAGCTAATACAGAAACATTTCGGCAAAAATTGGCTTTCCGCTGGCAGAGTGCAAACCCCCGTGCTTGGTTGGATTATAGAAAGATACAACTTACATAAAGCAAAAATTTTTAAACTTTTCCTAAAAGCTGAAAATATAAAAATAGATTTTGACATTGAAGACAAAACAAAGGCAAAAACCTATTACGAAAACATAAAATATATAACTATAAAAACTACAAAACAAGAGGAGCGTTTTCTAGAGCCACCTGCACCTTATACCACGGATACGCTTTTAAAAGACGCTTCTGACAAACTAAGATTTTCTGTAAAAGAGGCAATGGAAATTGCCCAAAATCTCTTCGAAATGGGATATATAACCTATCATAGAACCGACTCTACTCATGTATCGGAAGTAGGAATCTCAATAGCAAAAAGCTTTATAGAAGAAAAGCTTGGAAAGGAGTATTTTAAACCAAGAGCTTGGGGAAAAGAAGGAACCCACGAATGCATAAGACCTACCAAAAGTATGACCCCAGAGGATATAGAATCTTTTTCAATCAACCAAAATTACGGCTATCAAAATTTATTTACACAGCAGATTACAAAAAAGCATATAAAACTTTACCAGCTTATATTTAACAGATTTATGGCATCTCAAACAAGACCAGTAAAAGTATTACAAAAAACTCTATCAGTATCAGCAAGTTCAACTAAATCTCAGACCTGTAAATCGTGGCAGACTTGTGAACCGTGGCAGAGCTATCTTGAAAAAGAATTGGAAGTTGTTGACAAAATTTTAGAAGACGGTTGGAACATATTTATACCAATTAATACAACACAGGTAAGAGAAAATAACGATAAACCTATCAATACTTTTGAAGTAGAAGAAAAAGAGCTAATAGCTGTCCCTAAGGCACCGTTATACACGCAAGGAGAGCTTGTTAAAGAAATGAAAGAAAAAGGCATAGGAAGACCATCCACATACTCCATAATAATTTCTAGGCTTTTAGAAAGAAAGTATGTAATAGAGAAAAAATCAAGGCTTATACCCACTAAGCTAGGCATAGAAGTATATAACTTTCTAAAACAAAGTAAAGAGCTTTCTTATTTGGTATCTGAAGAATTTACCAGAGAGTTAGAACACAAAATGGATATAATAAGCGAAGAAGAAAAAGAAGATTATAAAGAGGTACTAAAAATACTTTATAGCCATCTATTAAAAATCTCTTATAATCAATTTAGAGTATGATAGATACAGAAAGAAACTTAAGATTTTTAAGATTTTTACAAAATGAAGGGCTCATAGATGATTCCATTGTTCAGGATTTAAAAAATAAAGATATAGATATAGTAAGTTATCTTGTAGAAACTAAAAAAATAACAGAACAAGATCTCCTTAACGCATATTCAAAAATGTTCAGACTTGTTGATAGAGATGGTAGCGTAGTAAATGTTGACAAAATAGATAAAAACCTTTTAAACTTGTTCCCTCATGATTTTATAATAAAAA
>NZ_JBMFST010000070.1:0-4654 GCF_049967395.1 Hydrogenobaculum sp.
CTATAACGCTCAGCCCCCTTTTACATATAGCACTTATCACCTCTTCAGCAATATCTTTTATATAAGCGTTGTCTATTCCTTTAAACTCCGAAACCGCATCAAAAGCCTTTTCTATAGCCTTTTCTATCCTGCTTACATCAAAATCTACCTCTGTAACGTTGTCTCTCTTTAAAACCCTTGGCAGACTTGTGAACCGTGGCAGACTTGTAGATCGTGGCAGACTTGTAGGGCGTGGCAGACTTGTTTTTACATCAAAAAATAATTCCATAGAAACCTCCTTATAATAAAAATCAATATTACTATGATAACATTTATTCACTATTTGTATATGCTTTATATCGTAATATTCTTTAAGTCTCTATAAATATGAAAATTTTGTTAATAACTAACGCAAGAAGCACACACATCAAAGCTTCTAAGAGATAGGTAAGCCTCTACATCGGAAGAAAGCCCAACGATAGATTCTTGAGCGGGACTCATATCTTCATCGTAGCTGCCAAGGTTCCACAAAGTAGGTGTGACTATCTTATAATCTTTTACAAGACCGTTTTCTATATTTATTTCGTGTATAAGAGTACCCCTTGCCGCTTCTACAACACCTACTCCTTTTCCTGTAAAAGGCTCTTTTATAGGTGGTTTGATATAAGAAAGTTCCTTGATATTTATAGAATCCAAGGCATCTTTTATTAAAAGAGTTAGAGAAACTATTTCGTCTATTCTTGCCATAACTCTTAAGAACAAAGAATCTCCAAATTCTTCTAAAAGCTCTAAAAATAAAGAATTTGAAGAATTTATCTTTCTTGCCAACGGTCCCGTCTCAAACCGTTTTTTATTGTAAACCGCCCCTGTAATCTCTTTTACCTTCTTAAACTCATGCTCTTTGGTATCTATGTTTTTAACATCAAAAGACTCTTTGATACCGTTTTCAAAAACTACCGCATCCACATAGCCTTTTATAGACCCACCCGTCAAAAATCTTTTGTAGGCGATGCCTTTATGAAAAAAGTCAAAAGTTGAAGAAAGTTTTACAAAATCTCCTATATCACCTTCTTCATAGCTTAAAAGCTCATCTTTTGAAAAAGAAAGATATTTATCTGTAGGCATTCCTATTATATAGGTCTCTATGCTTTTTAAAAGCTGTATACAAAAGCTTTTAGCTGTATTTAGCTCATAATAAGTAAAATCAGACGTTATGCCGCCTGGTACGGCGTAAGAGCTATGAGGCCATTGACCTCCAAATAAAGCTATTATCTTTATCGGATAGTTGCTTATAGCTATACCTCTTTTCCACTTTTCACCCTCAAATGGAAGATAATCAACCATATCTTTATCAAGCTTTGGAATTTCTGACATAAAATAGGCGTAAAACCATCTTATATGGTTTTGAATCATCTCAGATAAAAGCGTTATATACCTTACAAGGTAAGCTTTTGTAGATAAATGAAAATCGCGATACTCCTTCTTATAAGCGTCCTCTATAGCTTGAACAGAAGCCATAAGATGAGCATGTCCACATATACCACATACTCTTGGTGTCAATATTATGCTGTCAAGATAGGGTTTTGTTTTAAGAATATTACTAAAATCTCTATACGAAGTACCAAGAATATAGGCTTTTGCTATCTTGCCCTTAGAGTATTCTAGTTTTAATTCTACCTCACCCTCTAATCTGTTTAAAATAGTTTTAGTGATTTTCATCAGAGCTTATCTTTAAGCCTCTCTGGGGTAAAAGTTTTTGCAACACCTGCAAGAAGTATATACCCTCTTTTCGATACACCAAGAGGAAGCTCTTTGGGTAATCCCATAGCTTGTTCTGTTTTAAGCATATTTTCTCTTGGAAAATCAAACTCAGTACAACCAACGCAAGGAGTACCCACTCTTGTTTTTGAGCTTACGCCGTTCCAAAGTATTTTGTTGCACGAAGAATGGGTTAGCGGGCCTCTACAACCAAGCTCGTAAAATAAACAGCCCTCTTTTGTACCAAACTCTTTTGATTCTACCTTCCACTCAAAGTATTCGTTTCTTAAACATCCGTTGTGAGTTAGGTACCTAAATACATCCTTTGGTCTGTTGAACTCGTCTAACTCTATACTTTTATCTTCCAACAAAGCACTTATTACATAATAAATCCATTCTGGATGAGCAGGACACCCCGCTATATTTATAACCGGGTATGAAGATTTTGATAAGAAAGTTTTTCCTAAAAGCCCACCAAACTCTTTAAATCTAAATTGAAGCCCCGTAATATGAGCGTCTGCCTTTGCATGGACTCCACCAAAAGAGGCGCAATCTCCCAAAGCAACAACATATTTGGCTTTTGAGGATAAAATCTTTACAATGTTTGGAAAACTGTGAGAACAAATATGCCTAATAGACTTGCCTATAGCACCCTCTACTATCAAGATATCTAACTCTTTTTCGTCTTTTAACAAAAGCCTAACGCTTTCTTCAAGGGATTTATCGGATAGAGGATGATAAAGTATTTCTATATTTTCAAATAAATGCTTGTGTTCCATACACAAAAACGACTGTGTATTCGCTCCGCAAGAAAGCCCCTGTATCCAAAGAAGCGTTTTCATGCTTTTAAAGCCATATATATATTTTCCGATATGTAAGGCTCATAATAGTCTAAATCGTTGTCCAAGACCCCTTCATAGTATAAAAACACTATACCGCCTATTGAACCCATCATAGTAGAAAAAGCTGTGAAAAATTCTTGATTTCTAAGCTCTTTTTTCTCTACGCCGTCAGATAGCAGTATCATAGTTTCTGTGACAATCTCTTTCACGCAGGCAAAACCTTCGCACCCGTCTTTAAAAACCTCTCTATTTACTAAAAAAACTTTTAGAAAATAGTTCATGAGCTCTGGTTCATTTTTTGCAATATCAAAAAAATTTTTAACAAAAAGCCCTATCTTCTCTTTTGTGCTTATATTTAAGGAGTTTATGTAAGAGAGTTTTTCTCCTACAAGCTTTGAAACTGTAAGCATTGTTTCTTTTGCAAGCTCCTCTTTTGATTCAAAGTAATTGTAGATATTGCCTACGCTCATACCCAAAGCGTTTGCTATATCTGGTATAGTGGTATTGTAATAGCCCTTCTTAGCAAAAAGCTCACAGGCTACTTTTATAATTTGATTTCTCTTCTCGTCTTTTGTCCTTGGCATAGAAAATATAATATAATGAAAAAGATGGACAAAGCAAAGGTTGAAAGGATATGCATAACAATACCAAGAGAGCTTGTGGATTTTATAGATAAAAAAGTAGAACAATCTTATGCATCAAGATCTGAGTTTATAAGAGATTTGGTAAGAGAGGCCATCGTAGAAGATGAATGGAAAGATGAAAACAACGAACTTATAGGAGTGCTCGTGATAATATATGATCATCATAAAAGAGAGCTTACACAAAAATTGCTCGATATACAACACGACCACTATATAAACATTCTATGCACTACGCATATACATATCGATCATAACAATTGTTTAGAAACTATAATGATAAAAGGTCCTAGCCAAACGATAATAGAAACTGTAAACATCATAGCAGGGCTAAACGGCGTTAAGTTTGCCAAGTTGGTAAAAGCTTCAAAACTATAGCATATATCATATTACTTTTTTCAAGAAAATATTATAATAAATGATAATTCATTCATAAAGAGGATGATGTGAGAAAAAGTAAAAAAGCAAAGCTTATGCTGTTGGGGCTTGTTGGTTTTAATGGGCTCATCTGGAGCTTGTTTATTGTAAACTTTTACAACTTACCCGGACTTTTAGCTATAGGTGGCATGGCATATCTTTTTGGATTAAGGCATGCTTTTGATGCAGACCATATAGCGGCCATAGACAACGTCACAAGGAAGCTTGTTCAAGACCAGCACGATGCTAGTAGTGTTGGGTTTTTCTTTTCTTTGGGACACTCAAGCGTTGTGATAGGTCTTTCTTTAGCTCTTGTTTTTGCTACAAAAGCTGTAAAAGAATCTATACCTACTTTACAAAGCGTGGGTAACGTTGTTGGTACTCTAATATCTGCTTTTTTTCTCATATTGATAGGGGTCTTAAATATATTTATCTTTAAAGCCTTATACGATATATACAAAATGTATAAAGAATCCTCTTCGGAGTATCAAGAAGAATTGAACAAAACCTTCAATGAGCTTTTAAACAAAAGAGGTTTTATGGGTAGGGTTTTTAGCTTTTTGTACAAAAAAATAGATGCCCCTTATAAGATGTACATAGTAGGATTTTTGTTTGGCCTTGGTTTTGATACGGCTACAGAGATTGCTATCCTTGGCATATCTGTGGCTTTGGCAAAAACAAACATGGATATATGGGGCATATTGCTGTTTCCCCTGCTTTTTACCGCTGGCATGACGCTTATGGATTCTTTTGACTCTCTTATTATGAACAACATATACGCTTGGACAAACAACGACCCTCTAAGAAGACTATCTTTTAACTTGGTTATCACAGGGGCAAGCGTTTTTATAGCGCTTTTTATAGGTACCCTTGAACTTTTACAGATTTTGACCCAAGAGCTTATGCCAAAAGCCTATTTTACAGCTTTTATAAACGGTATACCCTTGGGTAAAGTGGGTATATTTATTGTACTTTTCATGATATTCACATTTTTAGGAGCGTTTATTTTTTATGGAA
>NZ_JBMFST010000071.1:0-4518 GCF_049967395.1 Hydrogenobaculum sp.
TGGGATTTGAGTGGGAAAAACTTTAAAACGATAGGATATAAACAATGGCTTATTTTATAACAAATGAACCAGGGAAAACGCTAAAACAAAGGTTTGATGAATTAAAAGATTATGCATATGAGTTTAAATTTTTAACAGCTTTTTTCTATTTTTCTGGTATACAAGAACTGTATGAGCTTTTTACATATCTAAGAGATAAAGACAAGCTAAAAGAAGGTGCAATAAAAATACTTGTAGGTTTAAATGTAGATAAGGGAAGCTACGGAATCTATGAATATGCAAAATCTGATAGTGATAAAGATATCATAAGAGAAGATTTTATCAAAAGCATACAAAACGCTTTTACTTCTAAAGATACTGATAAAAAAGATATATACGAGCAAATAGATTTTTTTACTAAGCTTTTAGAAGAAAGAAAGTTAGAAATTAGAAAAACAAGGCAGCCTGTTCATTCTAAATTATATTTGTTTAAGTTTGACAACGAGCTGATAAAACATCTTTTCATAACAGGTAGCAGCAACCTTACAAGAGCTGGTTTTGGTGGTCAATATGAATTTAATGTTGAAATAAAAGATTACGGTTTTGAAGATGCCGAAAAGTATTTTGACGAGCTTTGGGAAAGTTCTCTAGAGATAAAACCTGAAGATATCATTGATGCCATCCAGCAAAAGACTTTTAAAAGAAAAATAACTCCTTTTGAGGCTTATGTTTATCTTCTTAAAAATTATATAGATCTTCATAGGGTAGAAGAAATAGAGAAAGATTTAAAACTTTTTATGGAAACATCAGGTTATAAACCTTATAATTTTCAACTAGAAGCGGTATCTCAGGCCATTGCTATGCTCGAAGCTCATGGAGGTGTTATCATAGCTGACGTGGTGGGGCTTGGTAAAACCGTTATTGCTTCTATGGTGGCAAAAGCCCTAAAAAAAAGAGGCATAGTGATATGTCCACCTCATCTGGCAGGAGACGAAAACGGTTTTTATGGATGGAGAAAATATATAAAAGATTTTGGTCTAATAGGCTGGGAAGTGCGCTCTTTGGGTAAACTGGAAGATACGTTAGAGTTTGTTAGAGAAAATGACGATATAGAAGTTGTGATAGTAGACGAAGCTCATAGGTTTAGAAACGAGAAAACCGCTAGCTATTTTTACTTATCTGAGATTTGTAGAGGTAAAAAGGTTATACTTCTTTCTGCTACTCCTTTTAACAACAAACCTTCTGATATATTTTCTATGCTTAAACTCTTTACGATACCTAAAAAATCAACGATAGTATATGGTGGAGATCTTTCATCTAAATTTTCTGAATATCATCAAAAGTTTACAAAACTCTCTTACATTAAAAGATATCACAATTCCGTTATACCACAACAAAGAAAGCAATCTCTAAAATACTACAAAGACCTTTTCAATACAAAAGGCTTTGACATTAAAAAAGTAGACAACGAGATAAAATCAATAGCACAAAATATAAGATCTGAAATAGAACCTGTAGTAATAAGAAGAAACAGACTTGATTTAGAGTATTATGGCGATCATATTGATTTCCCAGAAGTAAAAGACCCAAAAGAGGTATTCTACGAGCTAGACGATAAACAGTTGGAATTTTACGATTACGTTATATCTTCTTTGGAAGCTTTTGATAAAGGCGGGAAATTTACAGGTGCCATATATTTCCCAGATAGATATGAAAAAAGCTATAAAATAGACTATGAAGAATTAGACGACAATACACCTAACAAAGAATCTGTATACCAAAAAAATCTATACAACATGATGAGAAGACTTATTGTAAAAAGGTTTGAAAGCTCTTTTGACGCTTTTGTAAGCACTGTGAAAAATATAAGATCAGCGAGCGAAAGAACGTTGTCTTTTGTAGAGAAAACTGGTAAATACATTTTGGATAGAAAAAGACTTCAGGATGTTTTAGAGCTTTTAGAAGAAGATGAGGAACAAGGTTTTAAAAAACTTATACAATATGAAGAAGAGATTGCCTCCCAAAATAACAACAGCAAAAATACTAAAATATACGAACTAAAAAACCTGAAAGATAATGGTAAAGCTTTTCTAGAAGATATAAAAAAAGATATAGAGCTTTTTGATGATTTTATACAAAAAGCACAAAAGCTAAATCTTGTAGAGAAAGACCCAAAGGTGCAAAAACTAAAAGAGATAATAAATGAATATATTAAAGAAGGTAGGAAGGTTGTAATCTTTACAGAATATCTTGACACTGCAAAAGCTATAAAAGAAAAACTCAAAGAATTTGAAGATATACTTTTGCCAGCTTTTGGAAATCTAACTGCCGATGTTGTAGAGAGCATATACGAAAATTTTGATGCTCAGTATAAAAACCAAAGGGATAGGTATAAAATTCTCCTTGCAACAGATAAACTATCTGAAGGTTTTAGTTTAAATAGAGCCGGCGTTGTTATAAACTACGACATACCTTGGAACCCGGTTAAGGTAATCCAAAGGGTGGGTAGGATAAACCGTATAGGTAAAAAAGTTTACAACGAAATATATATAGTAAATTTCTTCCCAACAGAAAGAGGAGCAGACATAGTAAAATCAAGGGAAGTAGCCCAGCTAAAGATGTTTATGATACACAATATCCTTGGTGAAGATGCCAAGATTTTTAGCGAAGATGAAGAACCCCAACCAGCAGGCTTATACAGGAAGATAAATACTTTCTCAGAGGAACAAGAAGAAAGTTTCTTTTCTAAAGTTTATAAAGAACTTCAGCAAATACAAAAAGAAAATCCTGGTGTTTTAAAGCGTTTAGACAATCTACCTAGTAGGATAAAGGTTGCTAAAAAGAGCATAGATGATGAGATTCTAATTTTTATAAAAAGAGGAAGGGACTTGTTTGTAAACTACAAAGATCTTCAAGACAAGACATCAAAGGCAGTGCCTTTTGAATCGGTGTATGAGAAGATAAAATGCAGTAAAGATACAAAAGGTATAGAGCTTTCAGAGGCATTTTGGAAACATTACGATGAGATGGTAAATCAAGTTAAACTTGAATTGAGCTCAAGAAATCAAAACACAAAAGAAAAGGCTCTAAATATCCTATCCAAGATATTGATGCTTGACAACGAAAAGCTTAAAAGCTATAAAACATTTGTAGAAGATTTAAAAACTGCAATAAAAGACTACGATACCCTGTCAGAATACGCAGTATCAGAAATATCAAACTGGAATCTCACCAACGTAGAAACTCTTATAAAAGATATAGAAAAACTAAAAGAAAAAATAGGAGAGGATTTCTTGTCAAGGACAAAGAAAAAACTTAACAAGTTTGAAGAGGATATAATAATAGCTATAGAAAATAGGAGGATCTAATGGCAAAAGAGGAGCTTATAAGAGAATCGCTTTCTAATTTGATAAAAGATTTTTCAATAGAAAACTTAAAAAAACTAATTGTCTTAAAAAATAAAGATTTCAGCGATAAATCAGTATTATATGAAATACCAAAAAATTATGAAGATTATTTTGAAAATATATTAGAAGTTGCAAGTATAAATTTGCCTCTTTCTAAAGACAAAGATGTAAAGATAGATTTTAGAGTTTTTGCTATAAAAAGCTCAAAAGAGCTTAAAGAGAGGACTAGCAAAAAAAATCAATTTGAGGTCGCTAAAATATTTTTGAAACAACTTCACATAGACGGTGGGATTTTCGTATTTTACGATGAAAATGGAAATTTTAGGTTTTCTTTGATATTTTCAAATGTAACACCTGAAGCAAAGAGGGTTTATTCTAGTTTCAAAAGATACACATTTTTTGTAGAAAAACGTAAACCAAATAGGACATTTTTAAAGCAAATATTAGAAGCTGGTTTTGAAGATTTTGAGAGTATAAAGGAAGCTTTCTCAAGACAGCCTCTTACAAAAGAGTTTTACACCAAGATAGAAAACTGGTATGCGTGGGCTTTAAAAGATGATTTAGTATGGTTTCCTGGTGGTAAAAAAGAAGAGAATCTCATAAGGCTTATTACAAGGCTTGTGTTTGTATGGTTTTTAAAAGAAAGGGGTTTGATACCAGAAGACTTATTTTCTGAAGAAAAACTTAAGAATATAGTAAAAGACTTTGGAAAGGGCAACTACTTTTACAACGTAGTATTGCAAAATCTGTTCTTTGCTACTTTAAACAAACCAAGCAAAGAAAGAGGCTGGGCGTTAGATAAAGGGTTTATAGAAAACAGGTCAAACTATGATGTTAAAACACTTTTTAGATATGAGAAGTTTTTGCTTATAAAATATCAAGAATTTCAAGAGCTTTTTAAGAATATACCTTTTATAAACGGTGGGTTGTTTGAATGCCTTGACAAAGAAAAAGATTATGTAGATGGCTTTTCAAGAAATGAAAGCAAAAGAGCTAAAATATCAGATGAGCTATTTTTTGCAGAAGAAAAAGAAGAAAACTTATCTCACTTTTACGGTAACAGCAGAAAAGAAAGGGTACATGGTCTTATAAACATATTGAAAGATTTTAATTGGACTGCCGATGAATCAAG
>NZ_JBMFST010000072.1:0-4133 GCF_049967395.1 Hydrogenobaculum sp.
GGTTTATCTCTATATCTTCCATTATCTCATCTATGTTGATTTCATTTAGGTCTTCCATTGTCCATTCTTCTATATCTTGGGCAGATACATCTTTTGCGGTTTTCCACTCTTTTAGCAAAGATAAAGCGTTTTCTAAGACTGTCCTTATCTTTAAAAGGTCCAACTTTTCTCTTGCGCCCGAACGTTTAATAACTTCCATGGTGTAACCTCCTAAACTTTTAATTTAAATATAAAAGAAATTTGTTGTTTTAAAAGCCTAAAAATATTCACTATACTTTTGGTATTCTTTTTATTATATTCCAAAGTCTTCTCATATCTAAAGCTTTTGGATTCTGTTTTAGGGCTTTTGTTAAAAACTCAAAACCTAAAGATTTCTCTTTGAACCTAAAAGCAGTTTCAGATATGCTAAGATACATATTGGCATCGGCTATATCTTTGTGCATCTCGTACACCTTCATTGTATAATAAAAATACTCTTTTGACCGGCTTGTCCTTTTTCCATGTTCTCTTATACCCACCGTATTTTTGTCTATAAGTCCTATGCTAAGCCCTTCTTTGTAGTATCTTAAAAAAAGCTCCCAGTCTTCTCTTTGGTGAAGGTTTTCGTTAAAACCAAGAAAACTTTCTTTTCTTACCATGATCCCAGATGGATATCCTACCATTCCTCCAAGAATCATACTTTTTAAATCTTTATAAGGCTTTTTTGATACTCTTATTATTTTGCCTTCTTCATCTATAAAAGTCCTTGGTATAGAATAAACCAAATCTTCATCTTTTTTTGATAGCTCTTCAAGGTGGTTTGGGAAATATACATCGTCTGCGTCTAAGAAAGCTACAAAATCACAAGCGCTTTCTTTTACCCCTAAGTTTCTTGAATAGCTTCTTCCTTTGTTCTTTTCGTTTGTCAAAAGCCTGAAATCAAAAGGTAGTTTTATATCTTTTAAAATCTCTTTTGTGTTGTCAGAGGACCCATCGTCTATTACTATAAGCTCCTTTGGAAGGTATGTTTGATTTTTCACAGAGTCTATGGCTTTTAGTAAAAATTTAGAAGCGTTGTAGGATGGTATAACTACGCTTATGCATTTCACAATACTTCTATGCTAAAATGCTTGTTGGTATAAACGCATATATCTGATGCTATATCAAGAGATATTTTTACTATGTCTTCGGCGCTTTTGTCGGTGTGATAGTATAGAGCTTTAGCGGCGCTTCTTGCAAAATCACCGCCAGACCCGGTGGCTAAGATGGGTTCATCCGGTTCTATCACATCTCCGTTGCCCGATAGCAAAAACATGCTTTCCTTGTCGCAAGCTATCAATACCGCTTCCAACCTTCTTAAGTATCTGTCTGTGCGCCATTCTTTGGCAAGCTCCACAGATGCTCTTGCTAAGTTTCCTCTGTGTTCATCGAGCTTTGATTCAAGCCTTTCCATGAGCGCCAATCCATCTGCAGCCCCGCCTGCAAAACCCACAAGCACCGTCCCTTTGTGAAGCCTTCTAATCTTTTTCGCCCCGTGTTTTAAGATTTGTGAACCAAGCGTTACCTGTCCATCGCTTCCTATGGCGGTTTTGCCATCTTTTCTAACGGCTATTACGGTGGTTGCGTGAAGGTTTAATTTTTCTTCTAAAGCCATCTTTCTTTTACCTTTTGGTATATGTAGTCTTCGTCAAAACCAAAGTGCTTCATAACATCTGGACCTTTTCCAGATTTGCCAAAGGTTTCCATAGATACTATAAGAGCGTCTTTGTTTACATACTTATACCAGATGTCTCCTTTGGCAGCCTCTATCACTATATGTTTTGTGGTTTTTGGAATAACCTCGTTTTTATAAGCTTCATCTTGCATTTCAAAAAGCTCTAAACAAGGAGCGCTTACTACAGAAGACTGTATGCCATCTTCAGCGAGCTTGTCTTGAAGGGCTAAAGCAAGACCTACTTCAGATCCTGAGGCTATTATTGTAAATTCTTGATTTGGAGCACCAGAGAGCACATATGCCCCGTATTTTGCCATATTTTCCTTTGCATACTTTGTTCTATCTAAGGTTTTTAGCTTTTGGCGAGATAGTATAAGAGCTACTGGGCCGTCTTTTCTTCTTAGGGCTAATTCCCAACAGTAGGCGGTCTCGTTGGCATCGCAAGGGCGCATTACCCATAGGTTTGGTATAAGCCTCAAAGAAGGTATATGTTCTACGGGTTGATGCGTGGGTCCGTCTTCTCCTACGCCTATGGAATCGTGGGTGAATATGTATATTACGTGCAATTTTGAAAGAGCAGCTACTCTTATGCTGGGTCTCATGTAATCCGAAAATACCAAAAACGTGGCTGCATATGGGGTTATGATGCCTCCGTAAGCCATGCCGTTGGCTATAGCTCCCATCGCATGTTCTCTTATGCCAAAATGTATATTTCTTCCGTAGTAATTTGTGGCTTCAAAGTCTCCTTCGTTGTGAATATAGGTGTTGTTTGATTCGTGTAAGTCAGCAGAACCTCCAAAAAGCGTTGGCATATATGGGGCGATTGCATTTAATACCTTGCCGGAGGCTTGCCTTGTAGCCATATCTTCTGTAAACCTTGGTATATGGGATATCACGTTTTCTAAATCTATATTTCTTGACAATATATCTACGACATCTTTATGGGTTTCTTTGTATTTTGACAACTTTTCTTGCCATTTTTGCTCTAGGGCTTTACCTTCTTCTACCTTTCTTCTTGTGTAATCCAACACTTCTTGGGGTATGTGGAAAGGTTCGTAGGGCCAGTTTAAAGTTTCCCTAAGCTTTGCCACGGCCTCTTTTCCAAGAGGAGCTCCGTGTGCTTCGGCGCTGTCTTGTTTTACGCTTTTATAACCTATATGAGTTCTCACAGATAAAAATACTGGTTTTGTTTGATTTATTAGAAGTTCTCTTATAGTGTTCTCTAAAAGCCCAAGATTGTATCCATCTTCTATGTGCCTTACTGTAAAACCGGCGTTTTCGAAGCGCTTTAATACATCTTCACTCCAAGCTAAGCTTGTATCTCCATCTATGGTTATATGATTGTTGTCCCAGATAATAAATAGATTATCAAGACAAAGGTGTCCTGCTAAAGCTGCTGCTTCGTAGGATACACCTTCCATCAGGTCTCCATCTCCTACCATGCAAAAGACTTTGTAGTCTATTATGGGTTCATCAAGCTTGTTGCATATGGCACTAAGATGTTTTTGTTCTATGGCCATGCCTACGGCGTTTGCTATGCCTTGGCCAAGAGGCCCTGTGGTAGCTTCTACCCCTTTTGTAAGAAAGCTCTCTGGGTGCCCTGGCGTTTTGCTTCCTAATTGTCTAAAGTTTTTTATATCTTCAAGGGTTAGATCAAATCCGTAAAGGTATAGAAGGGAATACAAGAGCATGGAACCATGTCCGTTTGACAATACAAATCTATCTCTGTTTACCCATTTAGGGTTTTCTGGGTTGTATTTTAAAATCCTATCAAAAAGAATATATCCTATGTGAGCTGTGCCAAGAGGCATGCCTGGATGTCCTGAGTTCGCCTTTTCTATTGCATCCACGCTTAAAAATCTAATGCTGTTTATTACAAGTTCATCTATGTTCATACTTCTTATTATAAACCAATTTTTTTTCCTACAAGCTTTTAAACAAGATATTAAAAATAATATTATTTTGCTAAGAAAAGTTAGGCTTTGATTATAAGTAGCGGTGGAGGTTATAAAATGTGTAAAGTAAATATAATTTGATATTTTTATAAAAATTTTATTTTTTCATTACAATTTCACTTGACTATTTTATATTTTTTTTATCTTTAAAAGGAGGTAAGCGTTATGAGAAACCTTATCGTATCTGCACCAAGGCTTTTGGCTCTTTTAGGGGCTGTAGTGTTTGTAGGGGCAAATATGCCAAGCCATGCTGAAGCGTTGTCCCAGCATACTGTAGTGGGCACGTCTGTTAAATCTACCCAGTCTTATCTGGGTGATCGTGGTAGACTTGTTGCTGAGGATAATGGGCAACAAAATTCTGAAGATAACTCAAACAACTCTTCAGATTCAAACGACTCTTCAGATTCAAACGACGAATAATGTGTGAAGGTACTCTCTGGCAGGGCGCGTTCCTGCTGGGGCTTTAAAATAAAAAGACTAGGAGG
>NZ_JBMFST010000073.1:0-3996 GCF_049967395.1 Hydrogenobaculum sp.
GAATATTGCTTAAATTATACAACAACTAACGGTATAGTGGTTATAAACTCTGGAAAATGCGAAGCAACTGCGTCTCCTAGTGGATTACCGCCATTGTCTTCTCTTTTGAAAAGTGGAAGTTTAGCTAATCTGCCAAATCCTTCAAGCATGTCGCAAAGCAGAAATACTCAGGAATTAGTAAAGACTGAAACAATTATATTAAGAGGTATATCTGCTGAAGAATCATATTCGTTAATTAAAGATATTAAAGGTATATTTAACGTTTATAGAGCTGATAAATTAGGGGTAATAATAGTTAGCGGCTTACCGAAGGCTATAAAACAAGTAAATGTAAAACTAAAGCCGTACCTTGCACAACCACCAAGACCCGGTGAAGCAATTATAAGTGTTCCCCTTTATGTCTACGATATAAGTCCTGTTAACTTTGAAAAACTTATAACTCATTATCTTTCAAAAGACGCTGTTGTAATACATGAGGAGGGTAATAAAATAATTTTAGAGGATTATCCACAAAACATTGAAAATGTATTAGATTATTTTCCTCAATACGTGTCAATTAAACCAAAATATATTACAGAGGTTCTATTTATAAAAAAAGATTTGGAAAAAGCTTATAATTTAGCAAAATCCTGTAAACTAAAAAAAATAGCAAAAAGCAAAGAGTTTAAAGCTGTAATACTTACTGGTAATCCAAAAAGCGTTATATCCTGTGAAAAAATACTTTCAGCCTATGTTTCGAAAACCCCAAGACAAAACGTAATGAAATCTCAAACATTTTACATAAAATATATTACTCTTGATAAATTTGAAAAGCTTATAAAACCTTATCTTTCAGACAAAGCTATAGTAACACCTATAAATAAAATGAACGCTGTAACAGTAATAGATTACATCCAAAACCTTGAAGATATAAAGAAACACCTAAAAGAGTATATATCTACCAAACCCTTATATATACAGATAGATGTAAAGGCTGTTGAGATAAGCAAAGACTATCAGAAACAGTTGGGCTTAGGCGTCGGCGGTGCTTACGCAGGCAGAGGTATCACAATTTTAAATACCAGCAATTTTAATCCAACAAGTCCATTGGCAAATGCTTTTAGTTTTATAAGCAATGGTGGTAGCCCCGAGGTTACGGCTACACCTGTAAACGCTCCCAATGGCCTAATATCAGGTATATACTCAGAGGGCAAATTTCATGTCCTAGGTTTTGAAATTCAAGCATTGGAGTCCATAAACAAAGCAAAGAGCGTCTTTAAAAGCACTCTGCTATCTATGAATGACCAACCTACTTTGCTAACTCAAGGAATCGAATATCCATTTACCACAATATCGACTCCAGGGCAAGCGGTGCCTACAGTTACACTACAAAATGTTCTTAACTCTATAAAGGTTACACCTCAAGTATTGCCCAATGGCAAAATATTGCTAAATATAAATATTCAAAATATGTCTTTAGGCCCTTTGGCGGCTAATGGGCAGCCCACTATCAACCAAAATAGTAACTCCCTATCTATAGTTTTATCTGACGGAGCAACTTTAGCGATAGGAGGGATAAGTCTTAAAAACGATAGCAACAGCTTACAAGGAATACCTGGATTAGACAAAGTTCCAATTGTTGGCAATGTCGGTATGACAAAAAATGAATCGACAAACAACACAAATCTATTCATATTCATAACTGCTAAGAGGGTTGAAAAATGAAGTTAAATTTAGGTTTAAAACAGAAAAAAGCTTATAGTATTTTTCTATCTAATACTTATTTTAGTTTAACGCTTTTAAATAAGGATTCTTGTGAACTAATAACAAAACACAACAAAAGTCAAGATTCTCATACTATAATCGATGATATAAGATCAAACGCTTCTTTATTTGAAAATCTTGAAGCAGGCGACGCTCACATAATTCTAGACGTAGGGCTTGGTATAGTTAAGACTAGGTTTTTACCAAAAGCTATAAAACAAAAAGATATTGAAAACGCTTTAAAGTTATCTCTGGAAACTGAAATCGGTCATAAATTGAACAAACATTACTTGGCCTACGATATATTGTTAAAAACTGATGATGGGAATACATATTTAGTAGCTTATGCGGAGAAAGAAGATGTGATACTTGCTGAAAAATCTTTTAAAAAATATGGGTTAAACGTAAAAAGCGTATCTCATTTTGTAGTAGATTTTATAAACACCTTGATAGAATTGAATGTAAATATACCCATCAATGCTGTTTATATTAATAAAGATTATTATTTTTTACTGAAGCTAGGAGAAAGATTTATAGATTATAAAAAAGTGGATATAACTAATTTTAACGAGCAAAGGGAAAGTATTTTAGAAGATATTAGCAGCTCTTTGCTTTTTTTAGGATTAGAAGATATAAAACTTGTTTATTCAAGTTTATTTGCAGAAGATCACGATTTTTATGACAGGCTAAGAAATCTTTTACACGTTAAAGAAGAGCTTTTCCCTCCATATGACTTTGATTGTTATCTTTTGCAAGTTAACAGGAGCGTTTACTGATGCCTAAGTTTCAATATATAGCTTATACAAAGGATGGTAAAATAGAAAAAGGTATTATAGAAGCTCAGAATCAAGATGCTATAGCTCAAATATTGTCTTCCAAAGAGCTTATTCCAGTATCTATAGAGCTTGCCCGAGAAAGGACCCTTTCTTTTGGTTTTGGTAAGAAAGTAAAAGAAAAAGAGTTATCTTTGGTATTGCGGCAAATAGGGTTTTTAATTCAAGTAGGTATAAGCGTACCGCAAGCTTTAGAGATGGCGGCAAAACAAATAGATAACAAATATTTTCAAGAAACGCTTTTAGAAGTTGCAAAAGATGTTAGTGAGGGTCTGACTGTAGGACAAGCTATGCAAAAAAGGAAAAACGTTTTCCCACCACTTCTTATAAGCTTAGTAATAACAGGAGAAGAAACGGGACAGCTAGATAGATCACTAATTTTGGCTTCAGAATACTATGAAAAGCTAGCTAAGATAAAAGGTAAAATAAAAAGTGCATCTTTCTACCCTTCTTTCGTGCTTATAATAGCTACTATTATAACAACTGGTATTATTTATTTTTTAGTGCCAATATTTGCTAGCATATACAAAGGTTTCGGTGCATCGCTACCGCTTCCTACGTTGATACTTTTAAAAGCCTCCAATTTTTTACATGAAAATATATTAAAATTTATAATTTTGTTAGTTATTTCAGGTTTTATTTTTAAACGTCTTTATCAAAATAACATGGAATTCAAAAAGCGAATAGAAAAAATGCTGTTGAAACTTCCAGTTTTAGGAAACGTTTTTCATAAAATAATGATGAACTCTTTTGCTACGTCTTTGTCTTCTTTATTCTCCAGCGGTGTGTCGCTAGATAGGTCTATGGAATTGATATCTCAGGCTAGTACAATGCAAATAGTAAAAGAAGGTATAGAAAAAGCTTCTAAATCTATAAAAGAAGGAAAACCGCTGTGGTTGTCTTTAAAAGAAACAGAGCTATTTGATGATCTTTTTATATCCATGGTTAAAATAGGTGAAGATACTGGACGTCTTGATGATTTGCTTCAAAGTATTGTAAGATTTTATGAAGATGAAGTGGATAAGGCTATAGATGCCATGATATCTTTAATAGAACCTACTATGATTGTAATAATAGGGGGCATAATAGGTGTTATACTGATAGCTCTATACATGCCAATATTTAAGATTGGTTCGTTGATAAAATCTTAACTATTTTATATTTTTTTCACAACTATATGTTATATTTTTAAGTATGCATAAAGATTGGTCAAATACTTATAAGTTTTTGCATTGGATTTTTGCCCCTTTGATAGCATTGCAGTTGTTGCTATCACTTTTCATGAGCTCTAAGAAGCAAGGGCTTCCATACTTGTTATTTAACATTCATATTACAATAGGGCCAATTCTAGCAGGTGTTATAATAGCTCTATGGATATATATATTAACAAACAATTCTATAAGAGCTCACTTTTTCCCAT
>NZ_JBMFST010000074.1:0-3722 GCF_049967395.1 Hydrogenobaculum sp.
TACTAGCTCTTCTAACTTATCAATCCTTTCCTCTACTGTCTTCATAAACTCCTCACTAAAAAGATAAATACTTTTTACCGAAAAAACAACTATCTATGACATAAACCATTCTAGTTTTTATTTACCATTCAAGTACTATCCTAAAAATACCGTTTTCGTATTTGGCTTTTACAAAGATGCCGTTTCTTTCACACAACGTTTTTACTATGTAAAGCCCGAGACCCAAACCTTCTTTTGATTCGTCTTCTCGGTAAAAAAGCTCAAAGATTCTCGATGTATCTGATATTGGCTCGCTTGGGTTTTCTACTATTAGCTTGGAGGCAGATATTTTCACATTTATAAAACCGTTTTCTTTGTTGTATTTCAAAGCGTTGTCGAAAATGTTTTCTATTATCATGGAAATATCCACAGGGTCTCCGTACACTTTAAGAGTTGTATTCTCTTCAAGATTTACGGTGATATTTTTTGATTCTAAAGAGTCTTCAAGGGCATCCAACACATCCTCTACGAAGGCGTTTATACTTAAAAGGGTTTCTTGGCTTGGTTTTGATATAAAAATAGATTTCACGCGCCCTATGGTATCTTCAATACGAGATATTGCATCTTTAGCCTTTTTGTCTTTTATATCAGAAAGCTTTAAAATACTAAGCGGTGTATTTATGGCATGCATGCTACCCTTTAGAACTATATCGAGCTTCTGGGTGTAGTCTTCTATGGGCTTTAAGAATATCCCCGCGAAAAGGTAAGACAGGCCAAAAACGAATAAAACCAGCACAAAAAACAACACACTTGCATAAAATATAAAGCGTTTTTCAGATTCTATAATATCTTCAACCGATGCTTTTAAAAAAACAGTGTATATTTTACCGTTGTATTCAAATCTATCTTTTAGCCTTATAGCTCTTTTGTCGTCTTTGTCAAGGTTATCTGCGCTGTAATAGACTTTGTTTTGGGATTTTATGAGTATGCTAAAACCAGGTGGCAGGCTAAAGTGCCTATGCTCTACGGCTTTTAAAAGAGCTACTTTGGCAAGCTCTTCAGAACGATTTTTTATAATTTCCTCGGCGTATCCAACGTATAGATTGTAAGTTATATAGTAAAAAAATCCCATTAAAAAGATAAATATGAAAGAATTTAAAAGTGCAAACTTTAATCTGGCGTTTATAAAAATATTTCTAAACAAGTCTGTAGCCAAGACCTGGGACGTTTCTTATAAGGTCTTTGTTCTCTTCTTTTAAAAGTTTTCTTAAAAGCTTAAGATGTGTCCTTATAGAGTCTTGACTTGGGGTTTCTGCCATATCCCAGCAGTTTTGCATAAGAGTTTCGTAAGATACAAGTTTTCCAGCTTTTAATATAAGAGTTTCCAATATACAGGCTAATTTTCTGGTGAGCTCTTTCTCTTCACCGTCTACTATAAGAATCTTCCTATCCATATCGTAAAGCACATTTTCTCTTAGCTTTACAACGCTTCCTTTTATATTGTGCTTTCTTCTTATTACAGCTTTAATACGAAGGATAAGCTCTTCTACGCTAAAGGGCTTTGTTATATAATCGTCTGCTAAACATTCTTCAAAACCTTTTGTCTTGGTGCTTAAATCTGCTATAGCGCTTATAAATATAATAGAAGCCTCTTTGTTTAGTTCCCTTATTTCTTTGCAAAGGTTTATACCGCTGTCTTTACCAAGCATTATATCAAGACATATCACGTCAAACTCTTCCGCTTTAAGATACAAAAGGGCATCTTGAGCGTTTTCAGCCCCTTCACACAAAAACCCATTTTCTTTTAACTTTTTGCACAAAAGCTCTAAAAGCGTCTTATCGTCTTCTACAACAAGCACTTTCATAGATAAGTAGCTTCAGAAAGCTTTTTAGTTTCTTCTTTCAACCCTTCTAAGCCCCTTTGTTTTAGGCTTTTAACAAAATGACTACCTACCACTACACCATCTACATAACGCTTTAGAGCATCTACATGCTCTTTTGTAGATATACCAAAGCCAAGGACTATGGGCTTATGACAATGTTCTTTATAAGCTTTTGCATATTCTTTTATGCTTTCTATTGGCAGTTTATCCCTAGCACCCGTTATACCTGTTATGGATACCATGTAAACAAAATCTGTAGACATCTTGCAAACGCTTTTTACCCTGTTGTTTTTAAAAGATGTGGGAGCCAAGAGCATCACAAGACTTAGGGATTTTTGTTCCAAGATATCTTTTACACCTTGAGCCTCTTCAGCTGGTAAATCGGGTATTATAAAACCATCTATTCCAGATTCTTTTGCTTCTTCAAAAAACTTATCAAGCCCTATCTTAAAAATAGGGTTAAAATACGTCATCAGTAAAAAGGGTTTATCTTTGTGCTTTGTTTTTAGGCTTTTAGAAAGATTAAATATATCTTTATGAGTGATGCCGTTTTGAAGGGCTACCGTGTGAGCCTCTTGAATAGTGGGTCCATCTGCCACCGGATCTGAAAAAGGAAAACCAATCTCTATCATATCAGAGCCGTTTTCCAAAAGTATATCAAAAGCTTTGTAAGAAGTTTCCAAGTCTGGATATCCAGCTACCATGTAAGAGAGTAAAGCTATTTTGTTTTTTTGTTTCAAAAGCTCAAAAACTTCTGTTATATTCATTTTAACTCCGTAATTTCTTTCTCCTTTGAAGAAGATAGGTTTGATATTTCATCTATATATTTGTCTGTAATTTTTTGGAGCTTATCGAGGGCTCTTTTTATCTCATCTTCAGATATGCCTTCCAAAGATTCTATCATTTCCTTTGCATCTCTTCTTATATTTCTTATTGCCACTTTTGCCTCTTCGGTGGTTTTATGCAAAAGCTTTACAAGTTCCTTACGCCTTTCTTGGGTAAGGGGCGGAAGCGTAATGCGCAGGGTGTTTCCTTGTCTTGCTGGGTTTAAAGAAAGCTGTTCCATGATAGCTTTTTCGATGGGGGATATGGCGTTTTGGTCCCAAACTTGTATGAGTATCTGGTTTGGCTCAGGCACACTCACATTACCAACCTGCTTTATAGGTACCCTAGAGCCATAATACTCTATCTTTATATCCTCCACCAGCGAGCTAGAAGCCCTACCAGTCCTAAAACCCGCCAATTCGCTCTTAAAATGGTTTATACTCTTTTTCATGCTCTCTTCAGCTTCTTTCAAGATATCCTCTATCATATTATCTATTATAAATCAAAAGCCTGTAATTTTTATGAAAAAATCATTGGCAGTTTGGCCAGTGTTATAATAATACTATGAAAAACTTGCCAATAGGTATACAAACTTTCAGCAAGATTATAGAAGATAACTATTATTACGTAGATAAAACAATGTTTGTTAAAAAGCTCCAAAACGGGGGATACTACTTTCTCTCTCGCCCCAGAAGATTTGGAAAATCTTTATTCTTAGACACACTAAAAGAAGCGTTTTCTGGCAACAAAGAGCTGTTTAAAGGGTTGTATCTGTATGATAATTGGGATTGGGATAAAAAATACCCTATTGTGAAGTTTGATTTAAGCCAAGCATCATCAAACACAGAAGAAAACCTGATAGAATCTTTAAATTCATTTTTAAAAGATATAGGAGAAATTCATGGTATAAAACTAAAGAAAAGGCTATTGCAATTAAGATTCCAAGAGCTCATCCAAAAGCTCTATGAAAAATACAATCAAAAAGTGGTGATACTAGTAGACGAATACGATAAGCCTATATTAGATGTTATAGAA
>NZ_JBMFST010000075.1:0-3712 GCF_049967395.1 Hydrogenobaculum sp.
ATCGGATTTGAACTTTCTGTATAGCTAAGATAAGAGCTCTCGTAAGACGGCAAAGTGTAAGACTCTACAACAGTACCGCTACACGGCGCGTTTAGATTTAAATAAGGTCCCACATTGTAAATAGTTAAAGAAGAATTTGTAGCACACAAAGAAGTATAAACTGAATTTGATATGGCGTAGGTTTTTGCTTCCATAGCAAGGTAATGAAGCCTTTGACCTTCAGAGTAAAGTTTATACTGATGATACCACACCATACCAGGCCCAATAAATATATATGCTAAGATGGCGAATATGGCTATTACTACAAGCATCTCTATCAAAGAGAAAGCTTTCGATGTATACATAAAACACCTCTATTATTATATCGCTAAAAACAAAAAAATTTTAAAATCGGAATGCCGGGACTCGAACCCGGGACCCCTGGCCCCCCATGCCAGTGCGCTACCACCTGCGCCACATTCCGTCAAGCTTTTTTCTTGTGGTTTACTTGCAAAACAAAATTTTGGCTTGGCTTAAAAGTAAGGCTATACCTTGTAGGTATCTTATACAAATCACCTGTTTTTGGATTTCTTCCTATGCGCGGTTTTCTTTCTTTTATATAAAAAGTTCCAAAACCAGAAAGCTGAATTTTATTTTCCTTCTTTGACATAATAGCATCTTCTAATATATCTAAAAACATATTGATGATACGAGACACATCCCTTTTCTTTAGTTTGGTATCTTGCTTTTGCAACTTTATCATAACTTGATTTAACAAATCTTTCTTTCTCATAATATATATAAAAAGTATAACACAATTATAAAAATTATAAATATGATACCAATTCTAAGGTTTATAGCTTTTGATATGCTAAGAGAAAAAATCAACGTACTCAAAATGCTGAGAAACCCCCCAACCATAAGCATATTTGGTATATGCCAATCGGTAAACCATAAGCCCAAGCTAACCGGCATACAAGATTGAAAAACCAAAGACCCTACTATATTGCCTATAGACGACTTTAGCTTTCCTTTTCTGGCCCAAATAAAAGCGTTTGAAAGCTCTGGCAACTCCGTAGCAAGCGGAGAAAAAACTATAGCACTCTTGTAAGAATCCCATCCAAGCAGATGAGATACACCGTCTATGCTTAGCACAAGCCCATCTATCACAAAAGGAAGCGCCAAAATCACCAAAACCCCCTGAACTACGGCAAGCATTTTGGTATAGCCTTTTATTCCAAGCTTAGAGAAAAAAAGCGTTTCCTTCTCTTCTTCGCCCGTGGTTTTGCGGCTTTTAAACTGAATATATACAAAGTATGCATAGATTAGCAAAAACAACAACACAAGAGGTTTTTTAAAGGGCAAAAAATTAGCCAAGAGAGCCATATTAAAAGCAAACAAGAAAAATAGTATGTTTGTCAAGTCATACAAATCTTTAAATCTTTTATATTTGGCTTCTATCACTAAAAGCATAAAACCAAAACCAAACATACTAAGAAACATGGGCCCACCAAATATAGAACCTAAACCAATGTGCGTAGTATCAACGGAGCCCTTTAAAAAAGATATCAAAGGTACTAAAAATTCAGGCAATGTGGTAACCAAAGAAGCTATTACAGAAGAAGTAATGCCCTCTGGAATTTTCAACTCGTAAGCCAAAACATCTATAGCGTTTACAATTAACTCCGCCAATATATATATTAAAATCATGTAAACTGCTATAAGAAGAAAATCCATATGAATATTATACTATGCTATAATATTACTATGCCCATAGATGAAAGCTACAAAAGTAAGGATTTGCAAAAACTTTTAGACTTCAAGGCATATGTAGAGCCTATTGTAAAAGAAGAGATAGAAAACGCAGATGAAGATGATTTAGAGTTTGGTTATTCTTTTGAAGAAACATTAGATGAAAAACTATGGGAAAGCGCTGTAGAGCAAAACAACTACTACGATGTAAAAACAGAAGTTTTGGAGCATCACGACGGGGTTTATCTTAAAAGTACGTTTGTAAACTCAATAGAAAACATAACAGCAGAAAGATACGTAAATATAAGATCAAACGCCAAAATAGAAATCTCTTACAGATGCTTTATAGATATAGATAACATAAAAGCTATCATAGAAAAATCCAAAGATACATTTAAAATCACTTTAAAAAGTGGATGATTTATTTTTATCAGTAGGAGATTTATCGGCCGCCAACTACGTAGTAAATATTTTAAAACATCTTAAAGAAAAACCAAAACCTCTAAGCATATCAGGTATCACAGACAAAAGAATGGAAGAACTCGGCGTAAAATCAATAGCAAATATAAAAGATTTAAATTTGGTAGGCATAGTAGAAGTCCTTCCAAAGATTTTTAAAATAAAAAAAATAATGAAACGCTCTTTAGAAGCGGCCAACAATTCAAGATGGGTAATGCTTTGCGATGCCCCTGGGTTTAACTTCCATCTTATGAAAAACCTAAAACACGACAACATAATATACTTTATATCTCCTCAAGTATGGGCTTGGAAACCCCAAAGGGTAAAAGAGATTGTAAATCACGTAAAACATCTTATAGTAATACTTCCTTTTGAATTAGACATATATAAACCCTATGAAAATGAGAATTTTAAAGTACATTATTTTGGCCATCCTCTTCTTGATATCATAAAACCATCAAACGTCCAAAAAGAAAACATAATAGCTATGTTGCCCGGTTCTAGAAACTCCGAATTTAAAAGACATATTGGGCTTTTAGAAGAAGTAGCTTATTATATTTACAAAACTTTTCATATGAAAAGCCTAATACCTGTAGCAAGCACGGTAGATTATCCCATATACTCAAAAGATTATATAGAAACCACAAGAGAAAGCTCTATAGAGATTATGAAGAAAGCAAAGTTTGGCATAATAGCTTCAGGCACAGCCTCTTTAGAAGCAGCCCTTGTTGGACTACCCCATGTAATATTTTATAGATTAAATCCAATAACGCTTCAAATAGCAAAACACCTTGTAAAATCAAAATACATAGGCCTTCCAAACATCATAATGGACAAAGAGATAATCCCAGAACTAATCCAGCCTTCCAAAGAAGACATCATAAAAAAAGTATCTTATTATTTAGAAAATCCCAAAAGCTTAGAAAATATGAAAGAAAACTTAAAGCTTTTAAGAGAAAAATTATCTCCAGAAAACGCCACCGAAAGGATAGCGGATTTTTTATTTGAAACAATAAAATAATTTAAAATCGGGGTAGCAGGACTCGAACCTGCGACATTCGGCTCCCAAAGCCGACGCTCTACCACCTGAGCCACACCCCGTAGTATATACATTATAGCACAAATTTTAATTTTGTAAAGGGGAAAATGAAGCTGGCATATCTAAACATCTACCATAAAAGCGTTTATACCTTGCATAGTCTTGAATGACAATATTTTATAAGAAATTATCAGTAAAGTTTTTCTCTATGCCAAGCACTTTTTTGGATATTAGGTTTGGATTTGGGATCGTCTACTCTTTTGTGTAAATCTTTATGTGTGTTAAAATACTTTACTCTAAGGAGGTAAAATCAACAAGAGTTTTCAGAACTCATTAGAACTGTAGTTGCCAATACTGTAGGTAAAATGCTACAAGATAAGTCTACCACAGTTTCAGAATTGGATGAACGGTGTAGAACTATCTCCTTCTCTTATTTCAAGGCTAACAGATAAAATCATTCCAGAGATAAGAGAATGGCAATCT
>NZ_JBMFST010000076.1:0-3470 GCF_049967395.1 Hydrogenobaculum sp.
GGTAAATTCCAAGTCAGAAGTCGGAGTAACGAGCTTAACAGGTCTATCAAATTCTACGTAGTTTGTAAGTTTAATTCGCATTATATCTTTATTATCTTTGCCAAGACTTTCTATAAATTTAAATAGCTCTAAACCTCCATTGTAAAGATAAATTACATCCAGATCTCCTATTTCATGTGCATTGGTTATCTTTTTTACCTTCATAACTATCTCCTATGGTAAGGTTTCTAAAGTTGTGTAAATGTTGTTTAAGGCTTTTACAACACAATACTTATTTTCTATAGTTTTTATACATTCTCTTAAATTGCTTGATATCTCTGGTAAAGATATAGGATAGCCTCTGTTCGTATTTTTAGTATTTATAACTATGTTGCACTTTGTCATAAGATTTTTGTTATTTTTAGTATAAAAATTCATTGTAACAACCTTGTACCCATCGTTTTCGTTCCTAATTTTTCCTATGCTAAACAAAAGCTTGTTGTTGTCTTTGGTGCATATAAATCTATTTTCTTTGCATATTTTCTCTACTTTTTCGTAGGATGTCATAGGGGTAATATCAGCATTATACTTGTTAGCTTGATCTCTATATATAGCGTTTGCAGCATCGTATAAATTTTTACAAGATTTACCAGTTAAAACGTTAAAAACCAGGTTAACCTGATCTTTAAAATCAGAGGGATACGCTAAAGACATCAAAGGACTCAATAGACTCAACGCCAACATACAAAATTTTAAACTTCTAACAACATTCTTCATCTTAAATGTTTTCATATATTACCCCACTCATAAAATAATTATAACATCATTTGAAAAAAAATGCATAACTTTATCATCTCACACTCTCTCTTCATAGGTTTTCTTATTCGTATTCTCATATATTATTCCTATCGGAATTTTTGCATCAATTTTTATGTAATCCCATTCTTTGGCCACAGCATAAGCTTTATTAAAATCGTTTGGATTATGGTTTTCAAGCTTATAAACACGGCTGTTGTAAAAATCATACGTATTGTAAAATATCACACAAGGTTGTAAAGTCTCTACAATAGAAAAACCTTTATGGAGCACCGCTTTTTTGATAAGATCCTTAAGATGGTCTATATAGCCGGAATATCCTCTTGCAACAAAAGTAGCTCCAGCTTCCATTAAAAGAGATATAGGATTTATAGGGTCTTCTGGTGGCCCTTTTGGTGTAGACTTACCTTTAAAATCTAAAGCGCTAGTAGGCGTAAACTGTCCAGTAGTAAGGCTATAAGATCTATTATCATGTACTATAACTGTAATATCTATGTTTCTTTTAGCAGCAAAGATAAGGTGCTCAAGGCCCTCGCCGTATCCGTCGCCGTCCCCTACAAAACATATTACTTTTAAATCTTCATTGGCTAGTTTTATACCGCTTGCAGTGGCAACAGCCCTTCCGTGTAAAGAATAGAAACCGTTTATATCAATATAATCAAATATCTTGCCGTGACACCCTATACCTGTTACCATAACAAACTTTTCAAGAGGTATGCTGTCTGTAAGCTCATTTAGAGCTGCTCCCAAAGCACCCATGATGCCAAAGTTTCCACAATTCCTACACCAAGTTATTTCTGCCCCCGTATACAAGCTTTTAGTAATCATAATAACTAATTTTATCACTTTTTGAAAAAGTTTGTATAATACATTTATGGACTTTGAAGAGGAGTTGGAATATATTAAAAGCCAAAAACTATACAGAAAAAGAGAAACCATAGAAAACAAGAGAATATTTTGTTCAAACGATTATCTTGGTATGTCTAAAAACAAGGAAGTGATAGGGTATGTTATAGAGAAATTAAGAAAAACAAACACAATAGGTGCTACTGCCTCAAGCCTTGTGAATGGATATACAAAATACCATAAAGAGCTAGAGTTTATGCTTAGCAAGTTAAAGTCCAAAGAAGATTGCATAGTCTTCCCATCTGGATACTCTACAAACATAGGACTTTTCCAAGCGTTAGGCAATGAAGAAGATGCTTTTTACAGCGATGAATTAAATCACGCATCAATAATAGACGGGATAAGGTTATCAAAAGCTTCAAAATATATTTACCAACATAACAATATGAATCATCTTTTTGAGCTTTTAAAATCATCAAGGCAAAAACACAGAAGAGCTTATATAGTATCTGATTCTGTATTTAGCATGGAGGGGGATTTAACAAGGTTAAAAGAGCTAATAGATATTTCAAAAGAATTTGAAGCTTATATTGTTATTGACGAAGCGCATGCCACTGGGACTATAGGAAAAGGTATATACGATTATTTTGGGCTTTTACCAGAAGAAAATATAATTATAATGGGGACTTTGTCAAAAGCAATAGGCTCTCAAGGCGGATTTGTTTGTGCAAAAAGATCTATTGTGGAGTATATCGTTAACAAAGCAAGGTCTTACATATTTTCTACAGCTTTAGGACTTCCAATGGTTTTTGCTTCTATAAAAGCCTTAGAACTTATTGAAGAAAATTTAGACAAATACAAAGATGAGCTACAAAAACAAACAAAATATATGTTAGATATAATAAAAGAATTCAATTTCCAGACAAAAGAAGACTTTACCACGCCTATAATACCTATAAAAGTAGGCGAAGAAGATAAAGCTCTAAAGCTAAGAGACAAATTGTTAGAAAATGGCATCTTTATACAAGCCATCAGATACCCAACGGTGCCAAAAAACAAAGCCATTCTAAGGTTAACTGCATCGCTATCTTATTCCAGTGAGGATTTAGAGATTCTTTATGAAGCTTTTAAAAGCTTGAAAAACTAAAGTATCTTCATATATTTTTCATCAAAAATTAATAAAATATTAACATTAAAAGGTTATATTTAAGATATACCTAAAAGGAGGTAAAATTATGAAGTTAAGAAGCTTGTGGCGAACCAAGATGTTAAACCGAGTTAGGCTTATAAGATGTAAAAGCCAAAAATCTTTGGAGAGAATGGAAGAAAAGCTAATCAAAATGAACAAAAGAGTAGCAATCGTCGATAAAAACGAGTTGCTTAATATTGTCAAAAATGAAGGTTCTGAAGATTGGTATAATTTTTCAAACCAATCTCAAAATATGCCGAAGTTCGTCAGTGTTGATATCTCAAGAGTAAATGTCTTACTGGTCTTAGACGAAGAATCCTAAACAACGTGCCCAACCTTGTGGGGCATTGTCTTAAATTTTCTTTTTAAAATCCCAAGTTAAAATCCCAAAAATAGATTTTTAAAACCAAACAAGATAAATCAAAAAATTATAACATATGAAATAACCACATTCTAACGTTTTAATGAAAATTTAATAAAGGCAAAGTATAATATTAGCATGGTAGAACAATCAAAATTCACACAAATTGCAAAAAGGTTTATAGCACCACTTTTAGTGCTTGGCCCAGGTTTTCTAGTGATGATGGCAGATAACGATGCTGGTGGCATCACCACGTATGCAGTGACAGGAGCCCAGACA
>NZ_JBMFST010000077.1:0-3410 GCF_049967395.1 Hydrogenobaculum sp.
TGCTGCTGCTGCCCCTGCTCCTGCTGCTCCTGCTGCTGCCGCTCCAGCTCCTGCTGCCCCTGCCCCAGCTGCCCCTGCGCCTGCTGCTCCGCTTGCTGCTCCAGCTCCTGCTGCACCTGTTCCAGCGCTACCGCCAGATGTTGCTCCTGCTGCACCTGCCCCTGCTTCTGCTGCAGCGTTTGATACTACTGTGCTTGCCATTATACCTGATAGCAACAAAGCTACTGCTCCTAAACTTAGAAACTTTTTCATAACAAATCCTCCTCTAAAGTGATAAGATAATTATAAGTCTATAAATATGAAATGTCAAGTTTTTAATACCTTGAAAAATCGTGATAAAGCCGCATCTTTGTATTTCTTCCTATGTAGTTAAATAACTCATCATAGTGGTATATATCTTGAGCAACGTCTCTAGACCACGGGGTTAAAGAATAGTTGTAAACGGTCCTCATATCTCTTCCTTTGAAAAGCCTAAAGGGTATAGAAGCTGCTATCCCAAAGTTGTGGTAACCTATGTTGTATGGGTCGGTAAATATGTTTGTATTGGTAAAGCTATACCAAGCCGATAAAGTAACTCCCTTTATAACTTTTGAGACTCTTATCATGAAGCCTTTGTCTCCGGCTAAAAACCTTCCATATTTTACATCTACAAAAGCATTTCTCACAAAAGGTATGTAGTAGCGCATCCTTAAAAACTCTGTATGATAGTATTTTTTGGCGTAGGGCTGATGAGAAAATTCAAATGGATTGTTTATAGATCTCTTTTTTACAAGACTTCCGCTTACGCCCAGCAAGAGCTTACCGTGAAAAAAGGGTTTTGCTATCTCTGTATCAAGACCGCTATACTCTATCTCAAGTATGCCAGCCGTTAGCCTTGTATATACGTTTTCTGGGAATTTAAATATCTGATTATAAAGAAGGTTATCTAAAGCAAACTTGTGTTCAAGATAAAATGGCAAATCGCTTCTTACTGGTATAGAAAGAGGTTGGTTTATAGTACCTATGTTGTTTATAGGATAGTAGCTCGCCTCTGTGAAAAATGTACCACCTTTCCACGGTCTATATTTAACACCTGCTGTAAATCCAATTCTATATCTAAAAAATCCAGATGGGTCGTTTAGGAAAGTCTGCAAAGAAGGCTTTAGTTCAAAAGTAAACCTATGGGGATAAAGCATAGGGGCATTTATGCCTTTGTATATATCAGTACGGAGTTTTGATAGGTACAAAAACTGCCATGTTTTGAGCTTTCCATTTATATAGTCATCTATATTTCTTTTAGTAGTGTCAAACTCCAATATAGGTATTTGATTTTGAGCCAAGATTATATGGACTTTTTTGATAGGCTTATTTTTTATAGTAGATAAAATCTCTCCTATTACTTTTATAGCTTTTGGTGTATAAAAATACGTATCGTTTTCGGCTTCTAGCCAAAGATTATCGTTTACCATCCTTATCTTTATATTTCTAAAACCTGATTTGTAAAGAGCAGCAGCTAGTCTTTTTTCAAAGTTGTTGTAATATTTCTTTTCGTCTTCGTAAGTGACTATATGGTCTACTATTGGTATCATAGGTCTTCCTATGGTAAAAGGCATAGAGATGTTAAAACCATACGTATCTCCTCTTTGGTATGTGAGGTCTACTTCTACCAAGCTTGTAAGGTTTAGCCTAAGACCTATGTTGTAGTGAGATTTTGGTGGTTTTCTTTCAAAGTAGAAACTTTGGGCTGGATCAGATGTATCGTGTGTGTATTCTGTGGGGTCGTATTCTAACATCAAAGCCCATTTTTTAGAAGGAGAAAACTGAAATCCCCAAAAAAAGTTTGACTGCCTTAGCCATGTCCTTGGATGTTCAAACATTTGAAGGTTAAATTTGCTACCTCCTACAGGTAGTGGTTCTTTTCCAAGCCTTCCGTTGCCAAGACCCACAGTGAAATCAAACGGATAGATTTTTTTGCTAAGGGCAATATATTGACCTGAATACCGCTTCACCTGACCGTAAGGGTCTATGAGACCTATAGCCACAGCGGGAGTGTATTTACCTTCTTTGAAAAGCTGATATTTTATATCTATAGATTTGTCTTTATAGCTTCCGTATCCTGATACACCAAAGGCTTTAAAGCCATTTATCTGAGTGACAAGGGCATTTAGTTCAAGACCCTTCATAGGGCTTATAGTAAAATAGTAGTGGTTGTAAGGAGTATCGTTGCTAACGCCTATTCTAAATGTGTGTTTTTTCATAACCCTTGCAGTGGGGATAGACATAAGTCCTGTGACACCGTAGTTGTTTGGTGAGTGCAAAAAGTGTTCAAAGGCTTTTGAGTTTGTAGAAAATATTAAAAAAATTAATATAAAGAGAAAAGCCCTACTTTTAAAGCTGTAGGGCTTACATATTTTTTCCATCTTAATAAAGATGTATTGCTATACCTGCTGTGACCGCTATGTTCATAAGTATTTGAGTTATGTCTTTTATGTTTCTAAGCCAAGGAAACTCTTGGAGCTTTTGTGGGACTACTATAGTATCTCCTGGCCATATCTTGTTTTGATCTTTTCTAAAAGCCGTAAACTCCCAGCTTTTCATAAATGGATTCCAATCTATAAAACCTTGATGTGGTTTAACAGCCATTCCGTTTGCTTTGTATATATATACACCAGAGCTATCTGCATCAGCTTCATAGCCACCAGCCATCCTTATGTAATCTCTCCATGTATAATGAGGGTTGTAAACGTAGGCCCCCGGTGACATGACAGCTCCCACTACGTTCACAACATCGTTTCTTGTGGGTATGTATAAACTATCGCCATTTTTCAAGACTATATCTTGGCTTGAACCCTTTAAAAGCCTTATAGGCTCTAAGTCTATCACCACTCTTCCGCTTGCTTTTATAGATTTGAGCGATGATACGAAAGCTTGTTCACTTTGGATATACGCACTGTTTATACTAGCCTCTCCAGAAGATACAGCGCTTGATATAGATCTTGCGTTTGATGCTAAAAGCTCTTGCTCTAATTTATTTATCATCATATTTATACTTTTTTGCTGTATTGCCTGCACACTTTTCCTTGTGAAAACAGCCCCTCTTAAGTAAGCGTTTTTGGTATATCCGCCTGCTCTTTCTAAGACAGAGGAGAGCCTTTCACCAGGGTATATAGGGTAAACACCAGGATATCTCACCTGACCACCTATGTATACATATCCATAACCTTGGAAATCTGGTATCGTTTTTACAAATATATAATCTTGAGGTTCTAATGTTATATTGTCTTTGGGATTACCTTTTAAGGCTTTTGATATATTTATATGAAAGATTTTATACTTTGGGCCTTCTTTTGTTATAATCATCCTTGTAATTTCTGCTTTATCAGAAGCGTAGTATAGAAGTCCACCGGCTTTTTCTATTATAGATTTTATTG
>NZ_JBMFST010000078.1:0-3226 GCF_049967395.1 Hydrogenobaculum sp.
ATATACCAGAAGGAACGCTGAGGGCTATACTAAAACAAGCAGATATTAGTATAGAAGAATTTTTAGAAAAATCTTGAGATATTTAATTTTTTTCTACAAAAACCACCATTCTTTCTTTTGTTTTATCTCTTCTATAGCTTGGAATTTCTTTGTTGCATATGGTGCATGTATCGTATACCAAAAGTCTAATATCTTTGTTAAGGGCTTTTAATTGACTTATGGCTTCTTTCTGTGTATCAAAAAATAATTTGTTATCAACGACTTTTAAGCTTTTAAAATAGTTTTGAAATTCTGGTCCCACTTCATAACAACATTCTTTCGCAGAAGGACCTATAAAAGCAAAGTAAGGTTTTTCCGAAAAGCTTTCAAACAAAGAAAAAGCCTCTTTCAAAATGCCGTTGTAAAGCCCTCGCCAACCAGCATGAATAGCCCCTACAAAGTTTTTTGATTTTAAAATTATAGGCACACAATCCGCCGTTTTTACACCTATCTTAAAAGCGCTTCTGTCTGTTATAACACCGTCAGCTTCTATATTTTCAGCGTAATCGTTTATATAGACTACAACGTTTGAATGAATTTGTTTTGGTAAAAATATCCCTTGTGAGTCTTTTGTTATACCTATCTTAAAATCTTCAAACTCTCCATAAAAAAGCATTCAAGCAAGTGCTTCTTCAAAAATAACGCTTTGCTGTTCTACGTTAGAAGCACAACATCCGCCGCAAGAAGCACACTTTTTAACAGCCACTTCATAGCCTTCTGGTAGCAAATCCATAACGTTTACATTTAATCTATCTTCCGAAGAGGTCAAAGCTACCAAGTTTGTAAGCGGGTCTATATGAGATACCGTATATTCTTTATTTTCAAAACAAATATTTGTGCCTTCTGGGGGAAGTATATACTTTATTACATAGTTTATCTTTTCAAAAGACATGCAACACACAAGTTTACCGCATGGACCTGTAAATTTTGAAGGAGACATAGGTAGGTTTTGCATCTCCATATCTTTTAGGTTCACAGATTCAAACACATCTATAAAGTTTGAACAACATGTCTTACATCCACACATTCCAACGGCACCAAGCATTTGGACGGCATCCCTAGTACCTATTTGTCTCATCTCAATCCTTTTTTTAATGGCTTTAGCCAAATCTTTTACAAACTGCCTAAAATCAACCCTTGTTTCAGCAGTATAAAAGAAGTAAGATTTTAAACCGTCTATAGGTGTGTAAGCTTTTATAAATTTTAGAGATAGATTGTGTTGTTTGGAAAGTTCTTTGGCAATTTTCATATAGCTTTGAGAAATTTTGCTAAAGTGATGCATTTTAGATATATCTTGTTTTGTGGCTTTTCTTATAAAAAAAGAAGGTTTCACTTCGTAAAGCTTGTTAGATACTCCCACCACTTTTGCAATATCCACGCAATCGTCTTTACTTACGATTACGTAAGAGTTTTTTGGTAAAACCTCATTTGTACCTTCTAAAAGGCCTATCTTGTTTGTGTCCATGTATCTTATATATGTATATTTCATAAACCATCTCCTATCCTACAACATATTCTATCATAGCCATCCGGACGAACACGCCGTTTTCAATCTGATTTGCTATCAAAGATTTCTCCTTGTACAACAAATCACCATCTATATCAACACCCCTATTTACAGGGCCAGGATGCATCAAAAATCCTCTAATTTTATTATATCTTTCTTTTGTTATTCCGTACATGTCAAAATAGCTTTCTAAGTTGTAGGTTTCTTTGTGTCTTTCTTTTTGAATTCTCAAAGCTATTACATGATGAGCCCACTCTATAGCCTCATCTAAATTTGTAAAAACTTTATCCATAAAAGGGTAATCTTTTGGTATGAAACCAGGATACCCGCAAACCCCTATATTAGCCCCTTCTAATTTAAAAAGATAAGCCCCCGACCTAAAAACTCTGCTGTGATATATGTCTCCTACGTAAAGTATGTTTTGATTTTTTAACGTATGTGTTTTTTCTAAAAGCGTAAAAACATCCAAAAGTCCTTGGGAAGGGTGTTCATGAGTGCTGTCCCCAGCATTTATAAGTCCCAACTTCAGCTCTAACAATGCTTCATAGTCAAATATGATGTCAGAAGTCCTAAAAATCACCACATCTATACCAATTTTTTTAAGAGATAAGAATGTATCAAAGAGCGTTTCGCCTTTTACTGACGATGAGAAGTTTCCCTGTATGTAATAGGTTTCACATCCTAAGTTTCTTGATGCTTTTTCAAAAGAAAGCCTCGTTCTTGTAGAGGGTTCTTCAAAAAAAAGGGCGCAAGACTTGTTTAAAGTGGGGTATATATTTTTTTCTTTGAAAAACTTAGCTCTCTCTAAAATGTTTTTATAGTCATCTTTTATATTTTGGGCTTCTATTATGTATTTCATAATAGGCTCATGATTAGCCCTTTTCTACCTCATAAGGCCAGTTTAATATACCGCCTATTACGTTGTAAGCATCAAATCCAAGCTGTCTTAGAGCATAGGTAGCAAAAGCGCTTCTGTTTCCGCTCCTACACATTACAAGGTATTTTTTGTTTTTGTCAAGTTCTTTAAATTTAAATCTTAGATCATCCACCGGTATCAAAACGCTGTTTGGCACTCTTATTTGCCTATATTCTTGAGGTGTCCTCACATCCAAAAGCACTGCATTTTCTTCTGATTCTAAAATCTTCTTTGCCTCTTCTGGTGTAATCTCAGGGATATTAAACATCTATATCAAACCTCCAATTTCATATAATAATATACCAAAAGCAAAAATAAATCAATCTGATAAATAAAATATTTTAACCGGCGTTAATAAATTTGTTTTTTAAGCTAATACAAAGTTAGTAAGACGAATGGCTTACGGGGTCGTTGGGCTTCTATCGTTGGCGGTATTTGCGCCAAAAGCAAGCTTTGCAATACCATCTTTCGCAAGACAGACAGGACTCACTTGTGATGTGTGCCATACGGTATTTCCACACCTTACACCCTTTGGTAGAGAGTTTAAACTCCACGGTTATACCTACGATTATTCGGAGCTTATCAAAATGGTAAGACAAGCTGCCAAAAAAAGAGCCGCAGAAGAAGGCGGCATGCCAAACTTGGTGATAAACAAGATACCTATGGTATCTGTTAGAATAGCCTGTGTGTGGGCAAACCAAGACGGCGGCTCTATGGTTGGTCATGGAAGGGTAACTGGTGGCCAAGGTGCATTCTCTTATCCG
>NZ_JBMFST010000079.1:0-3172 GCF_049967395.1 Hydrogenobaculum sp.
TGATAAAATGCTATCACGATATATTTTACGATAACCTAATGCCAAGACCCGAGCTTTTGATATTGCTATTTTTTATATCTATAGTAGTTTATATAGTAGGGTTTAACTATTTTCACTCTAGAAAGGATGTTTTTGCAGAGTATATATGAGCGTTGTGATAGAAGTAAAAAATGTTACAAAGGTCTTTAAAAGGCATACGAAAAAATATTTTTCTATAAAGTCTGCTTTTGTGGATTTTATCAAACACGGCAAACCTCAAAAGCAGATAGTAAAAGCCCTTGACAACATAAGTTTTGATGTGATATCTGGAAGCACGCTAGGCATAGTGGGAAAAAACGGTGCTGGTAAATCTACGCTTCTTAAAATAATATCTGGTATTATAAAACCCACTTCCGGAAACGTAAAAGTAAGAGGTTCGTTGGTACCGCTTTTAGAGCTTGGTACCGGTTTTCATCCGGAGCTTACCGGAAGAGAAAACATCATAATAAGCGGTCTTATATTGGGACTATCTAAGAAAGAGATTTACAAGAAAATAGACGAGATAATAGAGTTTGCAGAGTTAAAAGATGTGATAGATGAGCCAGTTAGGACTTACTCTTCTGGTATGTATTCAAGGCTTGCCTTTTCTACTGCTTTTAGCATAAACCCAGATATTATAATCTTAGATGAGATACTCTCGGTAGGGGATGTGGCTTTTATGAAAAAAAGCAAGGAAAGGGTAAAAGAGTTTAAAAGAAAAAATAAAACCATCTTGTTTGTAAGCCACGATATGAACAGTGTAAAAGAGATGTGTGATGAGGCGATTCTTATAGATAAAGGTAGGCTCGTGCAAAGAGGGGGTGTGGATATGGTGGTGAGTTTGTGTAGTGTATAAGCCATATAAATCAAAGCATGCCTAAAAGCTCCTCTATCTTGCTGGCATCTGTGAAGCTAGTAGATAAATCAGCCTCTGGATGTCCGTATAGTCCGCATAAGGCTACTACTGTGGTTGGAGTATTTTTCTTTAAAAGCCTTATGATGAAATCTGTCCTGTAACAGTGTGTTCCTATCAAGATGGTGATATCGTGGTTGCCGTGCAGTATAGCTTCATGAGGATTTGGTGGGTCCATCTCAACGCTCGGGTCGTAGTTTTTTAGTTTTGGTCTATAATCTGGTAGTATTTTCACGTTTGCTTTTATCTTTTCTATTAAAAGTCTTGTTAGTTCAGCTTTTTCTTGAAGTTCTTTTTCGTTAAAATCCCAAAACAAAAGAGGTCCTACCACTACCGTTGGGTTTTTTGAGCTTTTTATAAGATTTGCAAGTGCTTTGAAGGCTTCTTTGTAAGAGACCACGCTATCTTTTATGGTGGCCTCACCTTTAAATACGTCTATTTGCATAGCGCTTCTTGTCCTATCTTCTTCTGGTGTTGGCACGGCTTTTGGCTTTTTGTAGTAAGAGGGTTTAAAATCTAAAAAGTGTTTTGAGAAATCAAAGCTTTGATGAGATTTTCTAAACTCTGTCGTTTCTTCTTTTAGACTTAACGATTTAAAAAGGTCATCCTTTATAAGGTCTAACTCCACTGTAAACTCACCGTGATAGGCTTTTTCCTCTTCTTCTACACCGAGGCTATAACAAGTGGTGCCTACTATGTCAAAGAGCACTCCGTTTGCTCCAAACTCGGATGCCTTTTGGAAAGCCTCGTAGCGCTTTTCGTAAAACTCATAACAGCAGTGTCCTATATATGTGTATCCATTTTTTGCGCACCAAATAAGCGTATCTCTTAAAAGCTCAAAAGATGTTATGGTAATAGGTATCATGCCTTTTTGATAGGCAAGCCTATAGGCATCTCCTACGGTGCATCCTCCACATTCTCCGCAGTCATCAAGATGTCTATAATCACACCATCTTGGTTTGGCACAATATGGAAGAAGCATCACCTTTGCCTTTTGGAGATTTTCTTTTAGATTGGCCCCTATGCTTGCAATAAGCGTTTCTTCTTTTAAGCCAAAATCTTGTGCATCCAGTTTTCTTATTGTAAATAAAATGGCTTCTTTTATATCTTCTTTTGATATATCTATGCTTTTAAAAGGATGGGTGTATAAAAATCTATCAAGCTCATCTTTTATGATGTCTATCTTTTTTCCTTTTAGAAAGTTTTCTAAGCTTTTAATGTAATCTTTTGGTGATATTATATAATCTCCGTTTATAAAAATATCTTCTAAGACTCCGTTGAGCTTTTTTATATAAACTCTAAACGTCCCGCCTTTACATCTATACAAACCGTAAGTATAGCCTTCTTTTGGTTTTGCGTTTTCAAAAATAAACTTTTGGTCAAACTCCTTATCTACATATTTGTTTTCTTCATCATCTTCTATATCAAAAGCCCCAAACTCATCGTAAAAGCTGTTTAAAAGCATATTGATAAACTCTTTCTTTGATATATCTTTACCAAAGACTTTTCTTATGCTTGTAAGCCTATCGTCTGCTGCTTTTATGCCGTAAGATGTGAGTTTTTCCACCGGCATATGTATGCTTTTTAGAGTTTTTTCTATATTTAAAGAAAGCGGTAAAAACACTTCAAATATATATTTGTCTTCAATATCCCCATGTATCACCGAAAGTCTTTTTTGACCTACTTTTAACTGTGTACCTTCTATGTTTATATCTTCTATTATATTTTTAAAAGCTTTTAAAAACCTTTCGTAAAAAAACTCTTTTTCACCTTCTACCCTTATCCCAACGGTATCTTTATCCACATAAACAGCTTGGCCTGAAAGCTTGCTCTTTATAAGGCCTATGCCGTTTTGCTCTATGTAATCAAGCCTTATCTCCTTGCTTGGGTCTTGATGATACCCCAATATCACATACTCTTTATCAAAGCCATATATATTAAACTTCCCATTCTCCGTCAAAATTTTCATATCAAAAATCTCTTAAAGAGCTAAAAATTTACAATGATATAAAATCTAATGGTACAACGGCTACTCTTGACTTGGAGAGGCGGTTTGCAACCCATTTGATGTGTTGCTTTTGTTTGCCAACAAGATGTTTAGACCTTATTGGTTTGAGACAGGAACTCCTAGTTTTTTGATGAAGATGTTTGAGAAAGATAGGTTTTATTTACCAAGTTTGGAAAATCTAAAAACCAGCGATGAGATTTTAGCAAGTTTAGATATATAGATTTTATGAGATT
>NZ_JBMFST010000080.1:0-3069 GCF_049967395.1 Hydrogenobaculum sp.
AAAAGATAGAATCCACCAAAGTTGAATTAAAAACAGAGGTGTATTACGAATTTAAGATGTTAAGATTTATGATAATAGGACTAGCTATCCTTGAAATAATTTTTAACAAAAATACCATGGAGTTTATTTTCAAGATGTTTGGGATTTTAAAATGATAAAAAGATTTTAAAAAACAAAACCCTGTTAAAATATATCAAATGAAAGTAAACGTCATAGGAGCTGGGCTCGCTGGAGTAGAAGCAGCCTATTTTTTAGCAAATAAAGGTATAAAAGTCAGACTTTTTGAAATGAGACCCATAAAAACCACGGAAGCCCATCATACCGATAAATTTGGAGAACTTGTTTGTAGCAACACCTTAGGAAGCTTTGAAATTACCACAGGTGCTGGGCTTTTAAAAAAAGAGATGGAACTTTTAAACTCTCTTGTAGTAAAAGCCGCAAAACACTCTTACGTAAAAGCAGGAAGCGCTTTAGCAGTAGATAGAAACATATTTTCAGATTTTATAACAAAAACCATCTTGTCTCATCCAAATATAGAAATTGTAAGAGAAGAAGTGGAATGTTTAAATGAAAACGAGCTAAACATAGTAGCCACAGGACCTCTTACTTCAGAAAAGTTTTCAAAATACTTAAAGTCTTTTATAGAAGACGAATACCTTTATTTTTACGATGCAATAGCTCCTATTGTAGAAGCTTCAAGCGTTGATTTTTCAAAGGGCTTTTGGGGTTCTAGATACGATAAGGGAGATGATTATTTTAACTGCACAATGACTAAAGAAGAGTACGATTTATTTTACAACGAGCTTTTAAAAGCAGAAAAAGTACCAACAAAAGATTTTGAAAGAATAGTTCACTTTGAAGGATGCCTACCTATAGAAGAGATAGCCCAAAGAGGTTATGAAACACTTGTTTTTGGACCAATGAGCCCAAAAGGTCTAAAGCACCACATATCAAAAGACGTTTACGCCATAGTCCAACTTAGAAAAGAGACAAAAGAGGGCGAAGCCCTTTCTTTGGTGGGCTTTCAAACAAAGCTCACCTACAAAGAACAAGTAAGGGTGTTTAAGCTTATACCTTGTCTTAGAAACGCAGTTTTTTCAAGGCTTGGTTCTATGCATAGAAACACATTTTTACAATCCAACAAACTGTTAAAACCCACTCTTGAATTAAGAAAAAAACCAAACATACTTTTTGCAGGACAAATCACAGGGGTTGAAGGATACTCAGCTTCTGCCGCCACCGGTATTATAGCTGGTATAAACGCATGGTTAAAATTAAAAGGCAAAGACCCTGTAATCCCACCCAAAACCACTATGTTAGGGGCGCTTTTAGACTATATAAGCTCAAAAGAAGGAGAGCTTCAACCTATGAACCCAGTTTTCGGGCTTTTACCAGACATAGAGGCTCCCAAAAAATATAAAAAACTCTTAAAAGCTTATAGGGCTTTGTTTGATATGGCAAGGTTTATAGAAGAAAACGCTATACTATCATGATTGGTTTTTGGAAGATATTCTCTTTTATAAACCTCCTTGGCATTGTGGCTTTTTCTATATCTGGTTCTTTAAAAGCCATAAAAGAGGGTTTAGACCTTCTTGGTATAACAGTTTTAGCTATTACTACAGCGCTTGGGGGTGGTATATTAAGGGATGTCATAATAAACACAGTACCCATAGCTTTTAAATCCAAAGAAAATATGATATTTGCCATTTTGGGGCTTTTAATAGGGATATCTATTTACAAGTTTGAAGGCATCGAAAGCTCGATGCTTATACTGATACCAGATGCTGTAGGATTATCAGCCTTTAGCGCTACTGGTGCTATGATCGCTTATAAAGCAGATGTAAACGTATTTGGAATTGTTATATTGGCTACATTAACAGGAGTAGGTGGTGGTGTTATAAGCGATATACTTCTTGGTAAAATCCCTTCTGTTTTAAAAGATGACTTTTACGCAAGCTGTAGCATTATAGGAGCGTTGCTTTTTTATATTACAATAATACTTTCCAAAAATATAACACTTTCTGCAGTTGTTTGTGTGGTATCTGTTTTTATCGTAAGAATACTTGCCATAATACTAAACTGGAGATTGCCAAAGTTTAAGTAGGCTTGTAATAAGCAAGCTCTTTTATGTGTTCCATTATTGTGTTTGCCACAAGCTTATAATTTTGAATGTTGTCTTCTAATTCTCCAAAATGTATAGGTTTTCCAAAATATACGTTTATAGGCGCTCTTGGGACTGGGTACTTTGCCCCCACTGGAAAGTTTATATCTGTGTTTTCAATATAAATTGGTACCACTGGTTTTTTGGTTTTTACCACCATAATCCCAACGCCTGTTTTTGGTTTCAAAAACTCTCCAGCAGGTGCTCTTTTACCTTCTGGGAATATACAAACGTTGCAACCCATATTTAAAAGCTCTATAGCCTTCTCAATAGCCTGAAAATCCCCAGAACCTCTTTGGATTGGTATAGCCCTCATGTGGTTGTATAAAAATCCTATGATAGGTGCTTCAAAAAGCTCTTTTTTTGCAATAAAATAAAGCGGTTCTTTCACAATAGAGTTTAATACAGGTGGGTCTAAATGAGACCTATGGTTTGATGCAAAAATTGCTCCTTCTAATCCTTCTATATTTTCTATGTTAAAAGCCCTAACTTTAAATACACTTTTAAAAATCTCCTTTATACCAAACCAAACTGGTTTTATAATATATTTCCCAACCGTTGTATCTGGACACTTCATTTTAGAGTATTATAGCATAGTAAGGATGTTTGCATGAGTACTAGGTTTGGGCTTTGATATTGCACTATTTAAATAAAAACAAATTTCTTTGGCCCTTTTCTAAAGAAATTTTGTAAGCATCTTTCCATGATGTTTTAAATATTTTCTTTTTATGGCATATATAAACATCCTTAAAGTTATGCTTTAAAAAATCTAACAACTCTAAAGATTTACCTTCACCCATAAAAGATGGTGAGAACTCTACAAACATTTTTAAGTCTTCTGATCTCTTTATGGTGCTTTCTAGACCTTTCAACGCCTCTAGTTCGTATCCTTCTATATCTATTTTTAT
>NZ_JBMFST010000081.1:0-2831 GCF_049967395.1 Hydrogenobaculum sp.
GAAGTCACGAATGTGTGGGACAATTTAATAAAACCAGTTCAATTGGGTTCTTGAGGATTTTATTATGGAAAGGATTTTATTTGAAAACGATGAGCACAAATTTATTCTTTTGGGATTTAGCGAATCTGCTCATGAAGATGGTGTACCAACAAACCAATACCTAATAATAAACAACGGCAAAGGCATACTGTTAGACCCGGGAGGATTTGGCTTATACCCAACACTTTCTAAAAGATTGTTAAACTATTTGGATTCTACCGAAGACCTTGTGGGTATCTTTTTATCCCATCAAGACCCTGATGTAGCTGGAGGTGTTGGTACGTGGCTAAGAGTATTTATGGACGCGAAAGTATATATGTCTCATGTGTGGCATAGGTTTATCCCTCATTATAACATAGATGATCCATCATCATTTGTCTCTATAGATGATAGTGGTGGAATTATAAAGGTAGGAAACGTTGATTTATTGATAGTACCAGCTTATTTTAATCATTCGCCAGGAAATTTGAATTTGTATGATCCTATATCAAACATACTGTTTTCTGGAGATATAGGTGCCGGCGCTCAAGGGTGTCCTCATAACGATATATGGGTAACAGATTGGCCTAATTATAAAAAATGTATAACGCCATTTCATAAAAGATATATGGCTTCAAACAAGACTCTTAGGTTGTGGGTAAATTATGTAAGAGAGTTGAACCCAAATATTGTAGCTCCTCAGCATGGATACTTATATAATGGTGAAAACATAAACAACTTATTAGATTTCTTATGGGAATTAAAATGCGGTGTAGATATAGCTGAGGAATTTTATCCTAAAGCATTGGATAAAAGTAGGGTTTTATGAACACTTTTAAAGTTTTTAAAATAAAAGCCGATTTAGGGAATATATGATGAATGAACTTAAAGAAAAAGTTTTAAATTGGTATAATTCCCTTACAGAAAGGGATAAAAACATAGTTATTATCTTTATAGCCGTTCTATTGCCAGGTATATTTGCATACTTTTATTTCAAACAAACAGCCGAAAGAGGCAAAATAGAACAAAAGATATCAAGCTTACCATCCTTGGAACAACTTAAATTGCAAAGCATTGCTTTAGAAAAACAAATTCTTTACTATAAAAGCCAAATACCGAAGTTGCAAGCGGTGCTTTTAAACCCCGGCACAAAATACGCTTATGCAACCATGCCAAACCAAATACCAATAGTTTTATCTTCTGCTATATCAAAAGCAGGAGGTTATATTACATCTATGGAAGAAGGTATACCAAAAGGTGTTACAGTTGATAAAAACGGAAAAGAAGTTATAGCGTTAAAACCTAAAATAAACAAGAAGAAATCCAAAAATGTTGAACACATGCAAGAACTTTTTAATGTTGAAATTGTGCCAATAAAATTAGCAGTTGCTGTATCCCAAAACAATGTAAACAGCTTTTTATCTTCTTTAAATAAACCAAATGCCTCTTATCCGTTTTTATTTATCAATAGCGTTAAATTTGGATTTGGTAAATCTCAGTGTAGTAACAATATTTTAGAAGATAAAAGTTACTATATCGTAGATACAGCAAATGTATACTCTCAATCTTTAAACACATCTAAACCTGTGATATTATGTATGTCAGGCTACGTTATATCTAGTATTACAAGCAAAGAGCATTTTAATGAAAAACAGGGAGTCAAAAATGCCAAATAAGACTAAACTTAAAAAGTTAAATGTCAACTTGCTTAAAGATAGGCTGTCTAGCGATAGCTCCTTGGTTTCAAAGCTTCCTACTCAAGCTATATTTTCTTTGCTACATATTAGCTTGGATGAAGAGAAACTAAAAAGCCCAAGCTTCATAATATTGTCTTTGTCTTTAATCGCTACCCTAATTTTTCTACTTATAGATACATTTTTGTTTTTGTCTAATTTTTCCCTTAAGCATGCCTACAATGAAAAATTACAGGCTATCAAACCTTATCAGGATAAGATATCCATGCTAAACAATCAGGTATCTTCTTTAAAAGCTGAATACAGCAAGTTAAATAAAGTTGTTTCTAGCTTTAAGGATATAAATAACATTTTTGATAACTATTATAATACATATTCTTCTTTATACAATTTTTTAGATTTTGTTTTAGATACTTTTACGAGTAAAGATGTATATCCATCTTCTATAAGCATAAACACAAATCCTATTAGCATAAATCCAAACACTGTAAATATATCTGTAGATGCTGATTCTTTTAAAAATAGTTCTCCATTTTCTACTTTTAAGTATATAAATGGCTGCTATGATATTAATATAAAAGGATTATGTGTTAACTCTATTCAAGAAAAAGATACGCTTAAAGTAAATAAATTTGGTTTTGCATATTTTGATAAAAGTTTTAATTTAACTGCTAATTTCATATCTCTTTCACAAAGACAAGGAGGATTAAAAGATGAAAAAAATAAATGAAATTTTTGTTGGTTTTGGTAAAGATAGTATAATTTTACTGTTAATTGGTTTAGGATTTTTTATGAGCGTATCTTACTCTCAAGATTTGCAAAATCCTATGAATGGCTATGATCTACAAAATGCTGAAGGATATGTAAGTGTAGAAAAAAATGGCGTTGTAAAACATTTTATAGTAGTATCCAATGGAAGTGGCATAGGACTTATTCCAGTAAAAGAAGACCCGTCAAAAGTTTTAAAAAGCGTAAAAAATATAGTTAGCGATATAAACAATCAAGGAGGAAATGCTAATGAAAAGTAAACTTAAGAAAATATTAGAAGTTTGGGCAACATGCAAGTATGCCAAGGCTTGTAAGTATGCCCCGATATTATCGTTTTTTGCTTTTAATTTA
>NZ_JBMFST010000082.1:0-2822 GCF_049967395.1 Hydrogenobaculum sp.
TTGGACAACGACTCACCAAACAACTCTATGGATTATATAAAAGCATGGGCGGAAGGTAAGCTTGATATTTGGGTTAAACCAGACAATCTTTTAAGAAATTTATCATATCCACCCGTCGACAAGCCGATACCTTATGTTTACTATAATCGTAAAGAAGCAGAAAAAGGTGGCAATTTAGAATTAGAAGAAAAACTAAAAACCAAGATACCGGATGGTATTACTACAAAATATCCACTGATATTTATCCAGACAGGAGACAACCTAGGCTTTGCAGGTGGAAACAATGTTGGAATAAAATATGCTTTAGCAAAGAAAGATTCTAAATATATTTGGCTTTTAAACAACGACACTGCAATACAAAAAGATGCATTAAGCAAAATGGTAGAGGTGATAGAAAAGAATGAGAAAATTGGAATAGTTGGATCAAAGCTTTTATATTATGATAAGCCAGATATATTGCAAACATTGTGTGGAAGTTACAAAATGACATGGTATAATGCTGGAGCCGGGAAATACATACAACCTTTTGACAAAGACAGCAAGAAGAATGATATAATATTTGAAATAGAAGGATATATAGTTGGAGCTAGCATGCTAATAAGAAATGATGTTTTTGAGGATATTGGCCTTTTTGATGAAAATTACTTTATGTATAAAGAAGAAAGTGATCTTTGTCTAAGGGCTATAAGAAGAGGGTGGAAGCTATTTTGTGCAGGCAAAGCAAAAGTCTATCATAAAGAAGGAGCTTCAACTGGAAAATATAAAACCGTTAAGTTCATGAAAAAAATTAGAAAAAGACCAACATTTTTTAGATTTGTGATGAGTGGGTGTTTAGAAGTTAGGAATGGTATATATTTTGTCAAAAAGCATTATGGGAATTTTTACGCTTTTTTATACACAATTTCTATATTGCCAAAAAAAACATTACGAATGATTGCTGGTATTTTGCTTTTAGATGATTTTAAAATAAAAAGATTAAAACTTATACTAAAAGCCATAAAAGATGGCTGGTTAAAAAATATGGGCAAACCAAAAGAATTAAAATGAAGATATTGATAGTTAGCCCTCTACCAATACATTATCCTCCCACAGACGGACATAGTCTAAATATTGTATACCGTTCATACTTTCTTAAAAGTATAGCAAACATATCTTCAGATATTATTGTGCCCTATAAAAATAAATCGGATATAGGTAAGCTTGAGACTTCAAATGTCTTTGAACATACATTTGGATATCCATCTCAAAACAAATGGTATGCACTTGTTAGATTCTTATTCTCAAAAGGTTTCTATGATATGTTTAATTTAGATGATGAAAACCTCAAAAATATTTTACATAAATTAGACACAAATTACGAAGTGATAATATTCGATCATAGTTATTCTTATAAAAACTATGAAAAGCTTATAAATCATATAAATGTTAATAATAACAACATTATATACTGGAGCCATAATATAGATTATATAGATTATAAAAATTATGCTTTAGAGGCTACAAATATATTTAGAAAACTCTTTTACTACCTAAACTATCAAAAGCTAAAAACTATAGAACCAGCTTATATTAAAAAGTTTAGGAAAATAGCCTCTGTCTCAAAATATGAAGTGGACATACTAAAAAATATAAACAATAAAGCAAAGATATACTGGATACCTCCTATGCTACCAGAGTTTAAAGATTTAGAAGTGAAAAAAGAAGATATAGATATGTTGGAAGAAAAAGTTGGTAAATACCATCATAAAATACTTTTTACAGGCTTATTAAAAAAATCTTCTAATATAAAAGCTGCTCTTTGGTTTGGGAAAGATGTATTTCCTCTTATAAAAAAGAAGCTAAAAGCTTGTTTTATAATAGTGGGTCAAAGCCCCTCCAAAGAGGTAATAGAATTTGTAGATAATAAAGAGGATATTTTTTTGTTTAAAGATGTAGAATCTTTAGCGCCTTTTTATAAGTTATCAGATCTTGTGGTAGTGCCTCTTTTTAATCCTGCGGGTATAAAGCTTAAACTTTTAGAGGCTTTAAAATATAAGAAAAAGGTGGTTGCAAGAAAAGAAGATCTTCTTGGAGCTGGTCTTGAAAATATAGTTCCAAACGCACAAGATAAAGAAGATTTTGCAAAAAAGTGTATAGATGTATTAGAAGGTAAAATTGATTATAATATAGTATGGAATGAGTTTGAAAGGATTTATGATAATAAGAGGATCGTAAATTTACTTTTAGAATTGCTAGAAATAAAAAAATGAGAAAACATTTTACGCTGGAGAAACTTTTAAAGTTAAACTTTTATCTATATATAATTTTGCTACCATTTTGCGCGTTAGGGTATTTTTATAAATTATTTTCTTCTTGGGCTGCAAACGCTTCTTTATATCCGCTTCTTTTTGGACTTATGCTTTTACTTACAAAAATTATTTTAAGAGTTAAAATATTTTCTAATAGAGAAATAAACTATTTTTTAACCTTTACCATTATAGCTTTGATAGGGACATTTATAATGTCTTTATATATTGCAAATTTCATAAATCTTCCTAGTTGGGCCACAGCTAGTGAAATATACATAAATAGCATAAAGAAAATATTTACATTTTCAATCATCTTCTTTATAATTTATTATACCATTTTACTTACAAAAGATATAAAACCGTCGTTAGTTGTTAAATTAATATATATTTCCTTTGTAATTTTCTTGCTATATGGATACATACAAATATTTTCGCTTTTATTTCCATCTTCCTTTTGGTTTAAAATGTATATGTTTATTCATAGATATATAAACTTTGGTTGGCTAGGTTTAAACAAGCATTATAACAAATTGC
>NZ_JBMFST010000083.1:0-2810 GCF_049967395.1 Hydrogenobaculum sp.
AATAACTTCTGGTTCTTTATATACAGGTACCAATACTGTATAAACTGGGAGATTTTCTTCGCTAAGAGCTTTTACCTCATTGTCTGTTACGGTTTGTTGTATTTCTGATTTTGTACCTGCCAAGCTTACTATAAATTTAAAGCCTATAGCGAGTAGATAGAATAATTGAGTTATAAGAAGAATAAATGTGAAGTAAGAAATAGGATTTTTATAGATCCATAAAAGGGAGGCGTATAAGAATAAACCCATCAAAAACACTTGTCCTTTTGAAAAAACCATAGAGGCAGAATATTGTGGGCTCATGTATAGCAATCCATGCACAGCTCTATCTATAAAATTTTCTTTAAAATAGATTTCCAAAATTTTTATAAGGTCTAAATCTGTTATGATTATTTTTTCAATATTTTTATTTGGGAAATATTTTTTTATAAAGTTATCCAACTTATAACTTTCAGGATTTGACGTTAGAAGAATGATTTTGTTGTCTATATTTTTAGCTGGGATTACTTCATATTGGGAAAGTTCATAAGGGTTGAATTTTAGAAGGAAATCTTTATCTATCAAGCTTTTAATTTGTTCTAAATCATATAAAAATTCAATTCCAAAATGCTCTGCAAACGCTTTAAACAAGTCGAGCCTATTGATATATCCAAGGGATGCTAAAATCCACCCAAGCCTTCCACCATACTTTTCTTGATAATAAAGAGCTTCTTCAAGCTGCTCTTCTGTTATCAGATTCTTTTGTACAAGAAATTCTCCTATTTTCATATTTTATGTTTTAAAAGCTAAAAATTCCACCATAAACTAAAGTTTAAGCCTTTCCCTACACCGGTATTTTCTCCCCAAAAGACGTATTGATAAGTAGCTACAAAAGATACATTCCCAAAAATGATGCGAGGACCTATATATATCTGAGCTAACTTGTAATTTGGCTCTAATAGTATGTTTTGTCCTACTTGTTTTTGTTTTCCATTGCCAAGACCAAGCTGTAGGTTTAGCGTGCTTATAAGCTGAATATGTTTGTATATGTTAAGTCCGGCGGTAGCGTAAGATCTTAATTGAGAAGATGGATACCCAAAATAATATCTATAGCCAAGCCCAGAATCGACAAAACCAAACTTTCCATAAAATCCAAACAGCCCTCCACCTTCTAACCCAAACCTTCCGTATCCAAGCCTTAAATTTTTATCTATTGAATATCCTGTTGGAATTATAGCTGTGCCGTAGTATGAAAAAGAGTAGTCTACACCTTTTTTTATTTGTCTTATAAATCCTGTCTCAAAATCTCCAAAACCAGAAGTTGAATTTCCTCCACAGCTTAGATAATCGTAAGGTATTTTGAAAGTAACGGTAGTTTTATTTGTAAGCCCATATTCTCCGTATAACTGGTACTCGCTTTCTTTGAAAGTGCAACCCATGGGTTTTTTGTTTCCATTGTTATCATAATACTCATTGGCACTATAGTAATTATAGCTTGGTGATAAGAAAATACCGCCTTTTGGCTGAACCCAAGAAGAAGCCAGAGCTATAAACGGTACGGATAAAAAAAGTATTATTTTAGGTTTCATGTTTTCCTCCTTGTTAGCTTTACATAAGTATAAGCTAAAAATATAGTTACAGGTAAAGTGAGTAAAATTATTATCCAGAGTTTGTACTTATTCCAATAGTAACTTAAACCTTTTGAGTACTTGTATTTTATTCTTAGCTTTTGACCAACTTCGTAGGATGATATAAAATCCTTTGTAGCTATAGCTGTATTACCAACTAGTCCAAAAAACTCTGAAAAGTGATATTTAAATACATCATTTATACCAGAAGGATCTTTATAGTAAGAAAATACTAACGTTGGCTTATTGTCTATTATTTTTACCATCATAACTGCAAAAGCCTCGGATGGGGTTGATGAAAATATAACCTTTTTTGTAAGGGGATTAAATATTTCAAAATCTCCTTTGTTTAGTTCTATTGGCATGTTAGCGGTGTCTTTAGGGCTTTCAAACATTATTACAAAATCGTATTTTGATAAATTTTTTGGGTTTATTGATATACTAGATATACTTTTGTCGTAATCTGCCAAGTCTGTAGATAGTTTGGTGGCTAAAGGATAGAAGTTCTCATCTTTTATTATAAAAGCTACATTACCATGCATATCTTTTAAGAAATCAGATATATTTTTTGGTTTATTTTTTAGCTTATCCCAATAAAAATAGGAACTATCAAATATGGTAAAAGCTAGTCTAGGTATATTGCCGCTACATGTATTTGAATTCTCAGAATCAACAGAACCAACCAAGTTTATATTTAAGTAATTTTTGCCATAGCTAAGTTCATCTGTTGGTATTTTTATATCAAAACTATTTTTATTATTTCTTATAAAATAAGCGGCAATCATATTGTTATTTAAATATATTCTTAATTCTTCACCACTATTTTTATTTATAGGTGTATGTGTTATTAAAAGCCTGAAATAAAGATTTTTTGGAATACCTCCCAGCTTAGCAGTGTCAATTGGTATTGTGTAATTTAAATTGGAGACCCCTTCTATTGTGGTGGTTTTAATTCCAAGCTCTTTTAAGGAAACCTCAGTTTTTGCAGTTTTGTTTTCTACTATAGCTTTATTTATACGTTCGGCTTCTCCAAACAAGTAGCTTGGGAATATCCCGTTTTCAAAAGCTTTTGTAGTTGTAGCGACTGGTACATAAAGCGTATCTTTATTTATAGTTAGATTGTTGTCGTTTGAAGGCTCTATTTTCTTGCAATTTTTGATATTTTGATTGTAATATACTTTACAAGGAATTGGGTTCTCTTTA
>NZ_JBMFST010000084.1:0-2806 GCF_049967395.1 Hydrogenobaculum sp.
AGAAAACATCTCATAGCCATTTACAAACATCCTTTTGTACCAAGAAGAGACGTAGATGTAGTGGTTCCACCCGGAGATTATTTTGTGATGGGAGACAATAGAGACAACTCAGAAGACAGCAGATATTGGGGTTTCGTACCAAGAAAAGACTTAATAGGCGATGCTTTTGTGATTTATTTTTCTGGTCATGTCCCTTCTCTTACCACCGCTGAAAACAACCCTCTAATCGGTATAAGACAGCTCCTTCTAGCCCTTATAAGCCCAAGGATAGATAGAATAGGTATGCAGCTGATGAGAAGGTGATTGTTGTGGGAAGAGATTTAACCTTTGATAATGTTTATTAGCAAATACGTGATTTTATAAGAGTAGAAAACGGCACTGTTGATATCTTCAGCATATTCATATGTAGAACCTGTTGGTGTAGCTATGCTAAAAGCTATAAAACAATAAGCAAAAGAGGTTAACTTTAGTAATTATATGTTTTATTTTTTAAAACTTCCAACTCCTTCAATATCATAATAAGCTTAACTAGATAATCATGTTGTAAACCTTCTCTTTTAAGGCATTTTGGTAGTTTTTAAGCTTTTCAAAAAGATAATCGTATTTGATAGAAAGTATTCTTACGGCTAAAAGAGCAGCGTTGTGAGCGTTTCCAATGGCGACGGTAGCCACTGGTATACCTTTTGGCATCTGGACTATAGAGTAAAGAGAATCAACGCCCATAAGGTGCTTTGTGGGGATTGGGACACCTATTACTGGAAGCGTTGTAATGGATGCCACCATGCCAGGTAAATGAGCAGCTCCGCCAGCACCTGCTATTATCACTTCTATGCCTCTTTCTTTTGCTGTCTTAGCGTATTCATACATCAAATCTGGAGTCCTGTGAGCGGAAACTACCTTTTTCTCGTAAGGGACTTCAAACTCTTCCAACACCTTTGCCGCCTCTTCCATATATTCCCAATCCGACGAACTTCCCATTATTATGCCTATCATTCTACATATTATAATCTATTAAAATGTTATAATAAGAAGATGTTTAGCAAAAGGATTAAGCTTTTAAAAGCCTATAAAACAGAGACAACTCCTTGCAATATAAAGCTTTCTTCCAACGAAAACCCTTTTGATTTGGATGAGTCTATAAAGTTGGAGCTTTTAGATGTTATAAAATCCATAGAGTTTAACAGATACCCAGACCCGCATGCTACAAAGCTAAGGCAAACCTTGGCAAAGCTTTACGACGTAGAGCCGGAAAATATAATGGTTTGCAACGGCTCTGATGAAGCCATACAGTATCTTATGCTTGCAATAGGAGAGCTTGATGAAGAGGTACTGATACCAAAACCAACGTTTCCAATGTATGAAGTTATAGCAAATGCACTTGGAAGACCTATAAGTGAGGTAACGTTAGATAAGAATTTTCAGATGGAAAAAAATGCTCTTCTTAAAGCTGTTGAGAGCAAACCTTCTTTAGCTTTTATATCAAATCCAAATAATCCCACCGGTAATTTGTTTGATGATGAAGATATAGCGTTTATAAGAAAGCACACTTTCACTGTGATAGATGAGGCGTATTATGATTTTTGTGGTAAAACTTATATAAAAGATGCTGTGAGAGATGAAAAAATAGCGGTTATGAGAACTTTGTCCAAAATAGGTCTTGCATCTTTGAGAGTTGGCGCTCTTATAGGTACAAAAGAGTTTATAAGAGAAATCTCTAAGTTAAAGATGCCTTTTAACGTATCATCCACATCTCAAGCTATGGCAGATTACATCATTTCAAACCACATAGACAACATCAAAAATCAAATAAAAGCTTTAATAGATGAAAGGCATAGGCTAAAAGAAGCTCTTTCTGAGATAGAAGGTATAAAAGTATACGATTCTTGTGCAAACTTTTTCCTGATCAAGGTAAAAGATGCAGATTTTGTTCATAAAAGCCTTATACAAAAAGGTATTTTAACAAGAAACATATCTTACCTCCCAAACCTTGAAAACCATATAAGGATAAGCGTTGGTAAGAAAGAAGAAAACGACGCTCTTATAAAAGCTTTAAAAGAAATAGCCGTATGAGTGAGGAATGTCCAGTAAGTATAACACTAAACATATTGAATGGCAAATGGAAGCTACTTATCATAAAAGAACTCTTGACGGGCAAAAAGCGCTTTTCGGAACTAAAAAAGTCTATGCCAGAGGTAACTCAAAAAATGCTCACCAAACAACTAAGAGAGTTAGAGTGTTACGGCCTCATAGAGAGGAAAGTATATCCTGAAATTCCACCGAAAGTGGAATACTTTCTTACGCCTCTTGGAGAGAGTTTAAAACCTGTTTTAGATATATTGCATCAATGGGGTGAAGAGTATATTAAAAACTATAAAAACTCTTAAAGATTTTTGATAAAATAATATAGTTTAGGAGAGGTGGCTGAGTGGCCGAAAGCGGGTGATTTGAAATCACTTGTGGGTTGACGCCCACCGGGGGTTCGAATCCCTCCCTCTCCGTTTAAATCTTTTGAAAATTAATATTATAAAAGCCATTGCTGAACAATCTTTGCTTTCCGTATGTCTTTAATCATCAAGCATATTTACTTTATTATCAACTTATTTTAATTCACCTAAACTCGTTATGTCACATTTATGTCACAGTCTGATTATTAATGATTTCTGGACTGTTGTAAAATATAAGGTATTGATAATTCGTAGTGTTAACGTTGTAGAATGTTTGTTTAATAAACACTGTGTCATTGTATTGTGGCACACAAATTATGATGTTTATTGTATTATCTTACCAACAATCTCCTTCAAAACTA
>NZ_JBMFST010000085.1:0-2633 GCF_049967395.1 Hydrogenobaculum sp.
GCTGATGATAGACTACTATCTTCATAATATATCCTCCTCTTTTACAACACCTATCGTAGTTAAACCAAACCCAGATGTATTTTTAGTATCAAAATAAGGGTATTCTTTTACCAAAAACGAAGGCCTAAACCAAAATCTTTCAAAAATATGCTCTAATTTACTTTTGTCTTCAAGCTTATAGTAAAAAACGCTTCCTTCCGGCATCAACTTGAAAACCCTAGTGGGTCTATTTCTAAACCATCCGCTGAAAGTAAGAGGCTTTCCAAGCATTTTAGCTGTAAGTTTAGCCCCTTCTATATTTGGTATACCGTTTGTAGGGCTTAAAAGTATTATTTTGAAAAAGCTCGTTTTAAGTATGTATTGTTTTATAATATCCTTTGCATCGTTGAAATATCTTACAACATCGACATCTTCGCTCACTACTTTAAACACTTTACCCTCTCCACCTATTGGAATACAATCTACATTTACATCTTCATCAAACTTTACAAGCACTCCTACGCCTTCATCAAATCTTGTAAAAATTTGAGTAAACAATGCCCCCTCTACGGTGGTTTTGGTGTTGTTGTCTATTTCTATCCCTGTTCTTATCTCTTCGTATGTTTTTAGCATGTTTTCTTCCGATATATCCAAGCTTTTACCAGTTAAATAATTTAGCATTATATTTGAATCTACGTATTCGTTGGGGTCTTGAATCTTTTCCTGTGTATTGTAATCAAGAATATACTCTATAGGTTCTTTTGAGATGATATTGCTAGCTTTTTTAAGTTTTGGGCTTATGTAATCTTTTTTTTCTTTTAATCTTTTTATATCGAGCGGCAGCTTAAAAAACGCTTTGTTGTCTTTAAAAAGTGATATAAATTTTATATTCAAATTCTTGTTTGATATTTTGTTAAAAGCCCCTAAAAACGGTATAGGATTTAAGAAAAACCTTCCTTCTCTAAAATTTTCTTCTTGCTTTTCAAAATCAATACCTTTAGCAAATATAAAAACATCGTAAGCAGTTAAAATCATCGCTACTCTCCCTGATTTGCCAAAAATTTAGCCACTTTTAGCTTATCTATCAAATCCTTAGGATTTTTGATATCAAACAACGTGCTTTCATACAACAGCTTTTTAAACTCTTCTTTTCTTCCAAATTTTTTCTTGTTTAAAAGATAATTTATGAGATTTTTCATTAGATCTGCATCGTTTTGTTGGTTGTACATATAAGGTATTAAAAGCGTATAAAGCTGTGATACGAAAGTGTTTGGAAAATCCTCAGATTTCATCATGTCAACTACCCTTAGAAAATCCTCTATCATATCTTTTTTTATAAAAGCACCCGAAGAAGAATAAGAGTGTTTGACATACTTTATATAAACTCCTTCCTTGCCGAGTGATTTTGCAAGGCTTTCAGCTTTTCTAAGTTCTTCTAAGACATAGTTAAGAGGTAGCTTGTAGTGGGCTATCACGACACCACCGCTCATAGTAGATAGATCAAAACTTTCACACACTTCTTTATATACGCCCAAAGCGTTGGATTTTGGACTTACGGCAAGCAAATCATCCCCACCGGTGTATATCACCTTGCCCTTTTGATGTTCCAATATCTTTTTAAACTTATCCCCGTAAGAAGATAGCTTGTTTGTAAACTTTTTTATCTCATCTAAAGACTTAAAAGCTTCATCTACCTTTTGCCCCATATAATCCCCGTCCAGCATAATAAGAGCGTAGTATTTGTTTGGTTTTCCATACTCTTTGTAAAAGTTTTCAAACTCCTCTTTAATATCTTTCCTTTCTTCCAAATACTCTGGATATACATGCTGTATGTCTTCAAAATTGTATTTTTTAACTAAAGCCAGTAATTTTTCATATGCTTCGTCGCTGTATTCTCTTAAAGCAAAATTTACCACCGACTCAAATTTGCTTTCTTTGTTGTATTCGTATATCCTCTTACCAAGGCAAAAACCACACAAGCGCTCTGAAGCATCAAGCAAAGGACTCTTTTCTATAGATTTCCAAAATCCTTTACCTTTTGGGTCTTCCACCGTTGCCCCCAAAACCCCTCTCATACCACACAGACTACACATATAAGCTCCAGCAAGATGCTTATATCCAATGTTTTCTTGCTTTTTTACAAATTCTAAATAGTCATTTTCACTGTAAAGGTTATTGCCTCTTCTTAAAAGTTCTATGCCTTCTATAAAACCGTCATCTATCTCTTTAGAGCTTTTTATATAAGCAAGGGCTTTATCCACCTCTTCTTTGGCTTTTTTAATATCATCTTCTAAAATAGTTCCTGCCCACACTACGTTTAAAGCATGTTTAATTTGATATTCTATCAAGTATTTATTAAAACCTTCATTTTTAATGTAGTGTTCCGTCAGGCTTTTATTCACATCTTTATTATTCAATAAGTTATCAATGGCAGTGTTGAGTTTTTGATACAAAGAGTCTATTATCTCATCCTCTATTTTTATACATATATCTCTTACCATACTCTCATCTTGGGCTTCTACGATAAAATAAGCTACGTTTGTTATGTTTAGAGTCCGAAGACTTTCTTTCGTGGGCACTAAGAATTCAAAGCTTTGGTTATCAGCATACCTTGAAAACACATCTTGCAATACCAATGGTATCAATCTGCTAGA
>NZ_JBMFST010000086.1:0-2609 GCF_049967395.1 Hydrogenobaculum sp.
CTTTAGGATATATTGCTCCTGTGCTGAAGTAGCCACAAGTATACCACATTTCACAAGTATACCAGGGTTTATGGAAATAAAGAATGCAATTTTGAAGTAAAGTTGTAAATATGTGTTATATTTTTTGTAGTAAGTGTTAGTCCTTGGTATACTTGCCACGATGTAATGAACTCGCATATATTATAATATTTGGTATGAAAAGGCTTAACATAGGTATACTTTTGGCAATGTTTGTCTTTGTTTTAGGCTTTTACAATAAAAGAGTATACGCTTTTCAATATAACTATTGTTTTGAGCAGGCTTCAGCTAAGTACGGTGTAAATGTGAAACTACTTTACGCCATAGCAAAAGTTGAGAGCAATTTTAATCCATATGCAATAAATGTTAATGCCGACGGTAGAAGCATAAAAGAATATTATCCAAAGAATAAATATCAAGCCAAAATAGTTTTAAATTATTTGCTTAGGCACGGCTATAACTTTGATGTGGGGATAGCTCAAATAAATATAATAAATATAAGAAGATGGGGCTTGGATCCTTACGCTTTGTTAGACCCTTGCTATAATCTTGACGTATCTGCTAAACTTTTAAGAGAGCTTGTAGATAGGTATGGGCTTAGTTGGCAGGCTATTTGGCATTACAACGGAAGGCCTTCTTACGCTTATAAAGTATACCATGCACTTGTATGGCTTCAAAATCATAACAGCATATACGCTACTTCTTATCAAAATCCATAAAAATCTTAGAAGGAGTAGCTCCTTTTTGACCTAGGTATTTACCTCTGTAAACCTTACGTGGTATTTCGTCAAGTTTAGCAAAAACAAGTTGACATATCCTCATGCCTTTATAAAGCTTAATAGGATATTTATTAGCGTTGTAAAGCTCCAACGTAATTTGGCCTTCAAATCCAGCATCTACCCAACCAGCGTTTTCTATGAAAAGCCCAAGACGACCTAAGGAGCTTCTTCCTTCTACAAAAGCCGTTATAAATTCTGGAAGTTTTATATATTCCATGGTAGAAGCTAATAAAAATTCGCCGGGGTTTATAGTAAAATATTCTTCGAAATTTATAGTTTTTGCTTGTATAGGGTTTTTAATATCTATAACATCTAAATCTTTGTAAAAAGCTATTGAATTGCTAAGCCTTAGATCCAAAGAAGAGCATTGTAAAGAAGACTCATCAAAAGGTTCTACTATAATTTTTGAGCTCTTTATGTAGTCCAATATGGTTCTATCGCTTAATATCAAGACTTCTCCTTAGCTTTCTTAGATTTAGAAGTTTTTTTAGGTTCTTGTTTCAAAACGTTATCCTTAAAAACAATCTTAAATACTTCATCTAAATGGTCTACAAAGTGAAATTGCATCTTTTCTTTTACATAATCTGGTAAGTCTTCCATTACTTCAACTTTGTTTTTCGATGGTAATATCACTTCGTATATACCAGCCCTTTTCGCAGCAAGAATCTTTTCTTTCACACCACCTATTGGTAGAACTCTTCCTCTTAGAGTAACTTCACCCGTCATAGCTACATCAAGCCTTACCGGTTTTTCAGTAAATATAGACAATATGCCAGTAGCTATGGCGATGCCAGCCGATGGACCATCTTTTGGAACAGCACCTTCTGGAACGTGTATATGTATATCGTATTTTGAAAACAAGGAGCTATCTATTCCGTATTGGTCTGCTTTTGATTTTATATAAGAAAGAGCAGCTTGAGCAGATTCTTTCATCACATCTCCTAAAGAACCGGTCAATATAAGAGATCCTCTGCCCTTTAACTTTGTAACTTCTATATACATTATTTCACCACCCACCTCAGTCCAAGCAAGGCCTGTAACAAGACCAATGGCTTGCTCTAACTCCTCTTTTTCTCTAATAATACGAGGCACGCCAAGAAGCTCTTTAACAGCGTTTTTATTTATTACAAAAGGCGGTTTTTGACCTTTTAGTTTTTTAACGGCCAATTTTCTCAATAAAGACGCCAACTTTTGTTTAAGGTTTCTGACTCCTGCCTCTCTTGTATAACTCCTAATAACCTCTAATATAGCTTCATCTTCTATGATTACTTCCGACTCTTTAAAGCCATGATCTTTTATAATTGTGGGCAAGAGATGATTTTTTGCTATATGAAGCTTTTCCTCTTCAGAATATCCGGAAAGGTAAAGCACCTCCATTCTATCTAAAAGAGGTTGCGGTATAGTGTCTACTCTATTGCCAGTTGCCACAAAAAGCACTTCCGAAAGATCAAAAGGATGCCCTATGTAAAGATCCGTAAAAGATTTATTTTGTTCTGGATCCAACACCTCTAAAAGAGCTGCCGCTGGATCTCCTTGGAAAGACACGGATAGCTTATCTATCTCATCGAGCATGATAAGAGGATTTTTAACACCGGCTTGCTTTATAGCTTGAATTATACGTCCTGGCATAGCTCCTACGTATGTTCGCCTATGGCCTCTTATCTCAGCTTCATCTCTTATACCACCTAAAGAAATCCTTACAAATTTCCTTCCTGTAGCTTTTGCTATGGATTGCCCCAAAGATGTTTTACCAACGCCAGGTGGTCCAATGAAACAAAGTATTGTAGACTTAGAGCCCTTACCCTTTGTAAG
>NZ_JBMFST010000087.1:0-2538 GCF_049967395.1 Hydrogenobaculum sp.
ATGATATGATGATATTTAGGGAGAAAGGTTATGAAATCTTCTAATTTGGCAACTATAAAAAATTATTTGGGGGCTTTAGAGAGCTGGAAAACCATAGCTATTCTAATATCCATTTTTGCTTTGGGCGGGCTTATACCAGATATTATTATAGAGTTAGCCAACCATTTTATCCATAATATAGCCGTTAGAATATTGGTTTATTTTGTGATAATCTGTTTTGTTTTTGCGCTTTTATATCTTACATATAATAAGTTAAAAGAATCTTTAGAGCATATAGATTATGAGGTAGTGGAGGTTAAACCTTCTGATGTGAAGGTTGCGATATTAGCTCTTAGCATCCCAAACGATGCTTCCAAAGAGATGGTTGCATGCGCAAAAGAGCAAAAAGAAGTAGATTTTGATACAATCAGTAAAAATTATGATAGAGCAAACTGGATTATGCCGCTGTACTTAATAAAAAATTTAAAAGAAAGATCGCATAGATTTAAGAAAATAGTTGTAATCCCTTCTAATCAATCAGAGGCTTATGTTTCTGATTTTGCTGATGTTGTTAAGAAAGTGTTTCCAGATATTGATATAGAATCAACAAAAGGCGTAAACTACAAAGACCTTATAGAACTTCAAAAGCATATGAAGAAAATCATAGAAAACTTAAAAGAAAAAGAAAAATACTCTCTAAAAAACATAACAATAGATTGCACAGCTGGGACCGCTCTATATAGCATAATAGCGTCTTCTATCACATTTTATAACGACATAGTAACTTCTTATGTCAAAGAAGATAAAGAACTGATGTTTTTTGATATGAAAAGGGTTGAAAAATGAAATCTTTAAATATGTATTGGCTGACCCAAATACCGCCAGTCGAGACATGGGTTAGCTTTGTTGTGGCGGGATAGAAATACTCGACTTTCTAAGTTAAAAGCTTAGAAAACTAATTAGGCTATGGGTGATAAGAAGGCTGCAATAATAATAGACATGCCATCTATTCAAAGGTATATTTTTGCAAGCAACAGGCTAAGGCACAACATAGGAGCTTCTTATATAGTTAAGAGGCTATACGATGAACCTATGAAAGAAGCTTTGGAAGGGGTTAAAGAAGGTGAAGACTTTAAAATAGGATACAAAGGTGGGGGTAATGCGCTATTGTTATTTAAAGACTCAGAAAAAGCTAAAGAGTTCATAAAAAAATATTCTAAGGTTGTTATGGAATATTTTCCCGGTGTTGTATTGGCTTTTGGGATGATAGAGGATTTTGATGAAAGCAATACTCAAGATTCTTTAAAAAGGCTTCATTACAACCTTAAAGAAAATAGGTCAAAATATCTTCCTATTGTAAATATAAACAAATGGGGTATCACCAGAGATTGCCCGGAATCGTATGAAAGCGCAGAAGTTTACAACTCTGATGATGAAAACTTTATATCCAAGGTGGTAAAGGCAAAGCTAAAGGCTTTTGAGATAGGAAAAGGCTATTTTGATAGTTATTTAGAAGAATACAAAGATTATATATTCCCGTCTGAACTATCAAAATGTACTTTGATGGGTAACGATAAAGGCGATGATACTTCAAACCCTTATATAGCATTGGTACACATAGATGGCAATAAAATGGGTGAACGTTTTAGGGCTTGTAAGAGTATTGATGAGTTAAAAAGATTATCAGAAAGCGTTGAAGAAACAACAAGGCAATCGTTTAAAAGTATTGTTGAAAGAGTGATAGACTTACACAAAAAAGGCCAAATATCACTAAGACAGGAAAATGGCAAATATCTAATGCCTCTTAGGCCTATAATACTAGGCGGTGATGACATAACGTTTGTTTGCGATGCAAAATTAGGTTTAGAGTTGGCAAAATACTTTATAGATACGTTTTCTAAGGGTAGGGTATCTGACGGGAAGCCTCTTAACGCTTGTGGAGGTGTTTTCATAGTAAAAGCCAAATACCCATTTTTTAAATCCTACACTGTAGCAGAAGAGCTAACCTCAGAAGCAAAGAAAGTATCTAGAGAAAAAGAAGGTTCTTATATTAGCTTCGCCATAGCAAAAAGCGGATTCACAGGGGACTGGAAAAACTTTTCAAAAACCTACTACAAAGCCACCGAAGGAAATGTGAGATTTAGCCCTTACAATGTAGAAGAGTTAAATGAGCTTTTCAAAGTTGTTTATCATTTCAAGAGTAAATGGCCAAGAAGCAAAGTTTACGAATTAAGAGAGCTTCTTTTTGACAAAAAAGAAAAGATAAAGATGTTTCTTTACGAAGTCAAAGAAAAACATAAATTAGAGCTAGAAGAATACGAAGACTACAAAGAGTATGTTTGGAAAAACGGCAAGACTCCCTATTTTGATGCTATAGAGCTTATGGAGTTTGTACCATAATGAAACCAAGGCTTATGTCCCAATACCGCCTGTTGGGTTTAGGGACTTTTAAAGGCGGAATACAAATAGCCCAACCAAAAGCCACTGGCTTTTGAATAAATGTTTATATGAAGCTAGTGTTAAAAACATTGTCTAACGTTTTTGTAAGCGCTGGTGAGG
>NZ_JBMFST010000088.1:0-2432 GCF_049967395.1 Hydrogenobaculum sp.
ATAGATACAAAAGCGATGTGTTTGTGGAAATAAACGATGAGGCAAAGGAGGTATGGGAAGAGGCAAAGAACATAATAAAAGGTTTAAAGTCCAAGAAAATAGACATATTTGAAGCAAAGGAAAATTTTGAAAAGCTAAAAGCTAAATTTTTTGATTATGTGATACATGTGGATGTAAGTGCAAATAAACCTAGGTTTGATGAGGAGCTTAAGATGTATATAATTAGCAAAGAAGAGCTTGATGATTATTACGACAAAGAAACGGGGTTTGGTAAAGATTTTAAACTAATATATTAGATATGGAAATTGAACAAAGCATAGAAAATGTAAACGGCACTCTTATTTGGTATTACTACATATGCAAAAGGGAAGTGTGGCTTATAGGACACGGCATAGATGCAGATCAAGAGAATGACTTCATCCTGCTTGGTAGACATATACACGATATTTTTTATAAAAACTACAAAAAAGAGTTTATGATAGACAATACCATTAAGATAGACATAATACCTGGCAATTATGTCATAGGAGAGATTAAAAAATCTTCAAAATATTTAAAAAGTGCCACTATGCAACTGGCTTTTTATATTTACTACATGAAACAAAAAGGTATACATTTAAACGGTGAGCTAATGATACCGGAAGAAAGAAAAAGGATAAAAGTATTTCTGACAGAAGATATAGAAAAAGAGCTTGAAAATGCTATAAAAGATATAAAAACTATACTTTCTTATGAAAAGCCACCAAAACCAGAGAAAATACAATACTGTAACCGCTGTGCTTACAAAGAAATGTGCTGGAGCTAACATGGGAAGGCCTATATATCTCTTTAACAGCGGAGAGCTAAAAAGAGAAGAGAACACGATTATTTTTATAACAGAAGAAGCCAAAAGACCGCTTCCTATAAACGCTGTATCTGAAATACATGTCTTTGGTGAGCTTGATTTAAACAAACGAGTTTTGGAGTTTTTAACAAAAAATAAAATACCTATATTTTTTTACAACAGATATGGGTATTATGTAGGGAGTTACTATCCAAGAGAGTATCTAAACTCAGGCATTATAATCTTAAAACAATCCGAGTTTTATTTGGATAAAGATAAAAGGCTTTTTCTTGCTAAAATGTTTGTAAATGGGGCTTTTTCAAATATATTGAAAAATTTAGAATATTACAAAAAATCAAAGCCTGAGATAAACGATTACATAGTAAGTATCAAAGAAAAGTTCAAAACCATAGAAGAGATAAACGACATACCATCTTTGATGGCTCTTGAAGGGGATATAAGGAAGGTTTATTATGATGCTTTTAATATAATTATTAATCAAGAGGGCTTTTCTTTTGAAAATAGGTCAAAAAGACCGCCTGAAAATCCTATAAACGCCCTTATAAGCTTTGGAAATTCCCTTATCTATACAACAATTTTGTCCCAAATCTACAGAACTCACTTAGACCCAAGGATTGGTTATCTTCACGAAACAAATCAAAGGAGTTTTAGCTTAAACCTTGATATATCTGAGATTTTTAAGCCTATAATAGTGGATAGAGTTATATTTAGCCTTGTTAATAAAAGCCAGATACAGCTAAAGCATTTTGACGAGGATTTGGAGTACACATACCTAAATGAAAAGGGAAGAGAAATTTTTATAAAAGAATACGAAGATAAGCTAAGCACCACAATAAAGTATAAGAATTTAGGCAACGTCTCTTATAGAAAACTTATAAGGTTAGAATGCTACAAACTTTACAAACATCTTCTGGAAGAAGAAACATATTTTCCTTTTATATCAAGCTGGTAACATGTTTGTAATACTTGTTTACGATGTAAACGAAAAGAGAGTAAGCAAATTTCACAAAATTTGCAAAAAATACCTAACTTGGGTGCAAAACAGCGTTTTTGAAGGTGAAATCACAGAAGCAAACTATAGAATTCTAACAGATGAGCTAAAATCTATAATGAAACCCCAAGAAGATTCCATTTTGGTTTACAAGTTTAGAACCAAAAAATACTACGAAAGAGAATCTATAGGCATTCCAAAACCCTCTCACGAAGATTTGTTCTTCTAACCATTGCAATACAATCATTTTGTCGATCCTCAAATTTTAATACCATTTTTTGTTTTAAAAGCCATGAAAAATCTGTGAAAAACTGAAAAATCTTACGTATTATCAATGACTTGTCGATCTCCAGCGTTTTTGATAAGATCCGAGATCCACTAGAAACTAATAGCACTTGACAAGCTAAAACTTTTTTATTATATTATCCTCATAACAATAACCACAATCGTACTTCAATAGTTGAATAGGTTAAGTTAGGGTTGGTTTTTAGAGTGCCTATGAGGAATTGAAACATATATCTTATTTACTTCTTCATATATCTTTGCTAAGTTTTTAGAGTGCCTATGAGGAATTGAAACTTATGAATATTGATTTTA
>NZ_JBMFST010000089.1:0-2412 GCF_049967395.1 Hydrogenobaculum sp.
GCAGAAGCATCGGTTTCTTCTTCGTTACCTTTTTGAGTACCAAAAAGTCTCTTTATACTAGCCTTTTTATCTTTGAAATGCTTTATAGCTACCCATCTTATCATGCCTTTCCAAGTAGAAGGTGCAATATATGGGATTTTAAATGTTTTGTCCTTTTTAAGTGGGTTATCTATAACGTAAAAAGCGGTATCATCTTTTGAAAAATAAACTTCTTGAAGCTCAAATTCATATCTTAATACAGTCCATTTAGTTTTGATGGCTTTTATACTATCAAGCTCCTTATCAAAATTTATAACAGACTGCATTAAATCAAAGCTTTTGTTGAAGAAATTTTTTATCTCACTCCTACGCTTCAAAAACTTATCTTTATAAATATCTTTCTCAGTACCTTGTTCATATTCTTTACCAATATTTAGGAAAAAAGGAAGATATATAGGCGACTCCACTAGTTGGCTATCGAGAGATTTTGTAGATTCTTTAAACAACTCCCTCTTTATCTTTCTTTCTATGGTATTTCTGTTTTTGCCTTTCAGAGCTTGGCCTTTGTATATTCTGTCGCTTATGCGCTTTCTATTTTTATCATCCTCTTCCAACATGTTTAAATACATAGACAGTATAGCATCATAGCTTTTCATGAAAGCACTCCCTTGTCAAAAGTTACTTCTTTCTCAAATATACAACCAGCTTGTGTAAGTGTATTTTTTATATCTTTTATAAAAGCATCTACAAAACCGTCTTGAAATTCTATTATGACTCTAAACTTATACGTGTTACCTTCTTTAATAATATGAGAAGAATAAAGCTGGCTACCATTTGATGTAGAACCAAACATATTAGAATAAAACTTTTTTAGCTTTTTGCGTAAAAAGTACTTTATATAAAAACCACTTGGTTTTTTAATATAAAATTCGTTTATATCTCTAGGGATATGCATAACAGGCCTACCTCTAAAGATAAACGTATTAGATAAAGAACCTAAAAATTTGCTAGTATCTTGAATCTTAAAATCTAGTCTAACAAACCTCCTTATATTCGAGAGTATTCTATAAATATTGCTACTCTTGTTTTCATCCCTAAAAATATTTCTTCTAAGCGATCTTAACTCATGTATAGCTTTTTTTACCTTTTGCTCATCTATTCCTTCTATGTCTACAAAGCCAAAACCGGTTCTACCTTTTGCCCCTATGTGTCCTAATTCTTTTATGGTTTTCATCAAAAGATGAATATAATTTTCTGTATCTAAAATATCTTCTGTGTTGTACGTGTTTAACGGTATAAAACTTATGTTAGCATTGCTAATCCATATAGCTTTAAAGTTTCCACTTCCTTTACCAAGCACTTCAGTTATCCATCTATTATCATCTTGGAAGTTTGTGGAACTAATAGAAGAATGGTTGTCAAAGCTTATTCTAACCTGCCTTTGCCAATTGGTGGTTCCCCAGATATAACAACCTGTACAAATACTTGAAAGGTGTTCTTCTCTTTTATATATACATTTTTTTACGCTATTGTCTTCAATCTTTGCATCATAAACTATAGGACATACATATATATCAAATCCTCTTAATAAAGCCTCTCCAAAATATCTCAAAGATCCAACTATAGACGTTTGTCTTAACCTTTCAGATTTCCCTTCTATATCTCCACTCCATATAGGTGTCAAAGATTTTATTTTAAAGCTAATCATATATTATCCTCTTAAATAGTTTAACAGATTTATTCTGTATGTGATGAGATTTTTTCTTGGCTTTTCCAGCTCTTTAAAAAACTTATCTTGGGATTTAATAGAGCTTGGAACCTCTATGTTTTGATTTGCCTCTGATAGTTCTCTTAATATATCCTCTGATAATTTTCTTATTCCGCTATTGTAAGTGAAGTATTTTAACTTTTCTGTTATTCTTTTCATATGCTTATCCTTGTAGTCTTTACCTATGCTAGAGTTTATAAGATCGTAAGCTTCTATGATAAAATTGGCTTCTATTAGTCTTTCTAAGGCTTCCTCTATTCTTCCAAGAGCTATTAATATTATAGCCAAAGGAAGCTGGGCATAGTTTTTGGGGTCTAGCGTTTTTGATTCATTTTCTATGTTAAGTTCCGCATATTTAGATTTCAATTCTCTAATATCCAAAGCTACATAGTTAAACAAAGCATAAAGGACATCTTCCAATCCTGATACTCCCATTTCGTATCTTTCTTTAAAATAGTTTAATACTTCATCTGCATATTCTTTTGCCTTATTTATATAAGATTCACCGTTTTCTTTGTATCCGTTTAAAATCAATATAGGGACCATTTGAGATTTTGTCCTATGCTTTTCATATTCTGATAAATTTTCTTCATTCAAGTTTTCTTCATATAAATTTATAGCTTCTTCATACATTTCAAACCTAGCATAAAGTTCTGCTAACGATC
>NZ_JBMFST010000090.1:0-2351 GCF_049967395.1 Hydrogenobaculum sp.
GGAAGACCGGCTTCAAAAGAAGATGTGTCTCAGTATGTTTTAAGTATAAAATAATCAAATTCTATCTTGTTTAAAGCATTTATATAATAAGTGTTTGATAACCAAAATATATTTATGTAGATAGGAGTTTGCATATTGTAATATCCATATGGGTAGTTGAAGCTTGGTTCTATTGTATTTTTCATATCTATATAGCCGTATAAAAGTCTAATATTATCTTTCGAAAAATTGTAATCTGTTTCTAAGCTTAAGCCTTTGTATTTTATGTTGTTGAGATAATAAGGGCCGCTGTATAAAATATTTTGAAAAGAAGGTGGACTGTAAGTTTTGTAAAGAAAACCTTTTAGTGTCATGTTGTTCTTTGGTTTTGATATGTAGCCAATCCTCGCAGAATAATCAGAATTTCTAAAATGTCCGTTGTAAGAGTATCTATCAAACTTTAAATCTCCAAGCAAAAGATTTCTTTTGTTTATGTTAAATTGGTCCTCGACGTAAGCTGTGTAGTAATTTCTATGGGTAGCTTTGTTTAAAGAGTTTATAGGTATATCGTTGTAGCTTAAATTGTCTATATCAAAGTTTAAAAGCTGAAAACCAGAACCTATTATAAGCTTATTTCTATCGGTGGTAAAGGTTTTTAGTATATTTCCAGAGTATTTGTATATATTCATATTTAGATTGTAAAAAATAGGAATGTTTCCTTGATTTAAAGCATAAGGTATGTAAAGAGGAAAACCAAAAGAGTTTTTATAATTATCCTTATGTTCCATATCTATGCCAAAATGAAGTTTTAGGCTTTTATCAAAGTAATCTGTAAAAGATATGTAAGCATCTTGGTCTTTGTTTATACCACCCACTGGATTTGCAAACTCAGCCCCTACAAATACATTTTGCTTTGACCTAACAGCGCTTATATCAAGATGCCAATTTGAAAAGTGATCATATCCTTTGTGGTTTAAGTTTATAAAAGCGTATTGTTTAAAGGCGTTTCTTGAATGTTCTATGTCTTGTATGTTAAACTTTGGAAAGTTTTCGTAGGTTTGGTCATACATAAAAGAGTATGAGTAGTTTTTGTTTATAGGTTTTGCGCTTGAAAATCCTACATTGTAGCCTCCTCTTGAGTTTAAAGTGATTCTTAAAGAAGATACGTTTTCCCTGGAAGGTTTTCTTGTGTATATTTTTATTATTACAAGCTTAGGAGTGTTTCCAAGTATTACAGAGGCTGGGCCAAGATATATTTCTATATGATCAACGTCTTTTAAAGGATAATCTGCATAAAGGCTAAAATCTCCGTTAAACCCAGAGTTTACAAGATGGTCGTTTATATAAAGAGCAAATTGGTTATGATAATCATAGGAAAATCCGCCTAGCGTTAGAGAATAGTTTCCACTTTCGTTTGGACCATAGTTAAATATGGGTATCGATTTCAACACATCTTCAAGTGTATAGGCTTGCATACGCCTTAAGTCTTGCCTTGTTATGATAATCCAATGACCTAAGCTTTCTTTTCTTGTTTGGTAAGATAGGTCTGATTTTTGATTGTAGATAGATAAAAGCTTATTTATGCTTTGGCTAAAACTTACCGATATACTAACCAAAACGCAAAACAAACTAAAAAGTAATATCTTTTTTATCGTCATAGATCTCTATCCTATCCCTACCGTTTCTTTTAGCCTTGTAAAGGGCTTCATCTGCTTTTTTAATCGCTTCCTCTAAGTTTTTAGCTTTTAGGCATACACCTATGGATACGCTAAGTTTTATATTGTAATTATCGATATTAATATCAATAGATTTTATTTTTGCTCTTAATCGCTCTAAGGTGTTTAAACAATGCTCATGGTGTTTGCATTTTAAAAGTATCAAAAATTCTTCTCCGCCCCATCTTAAAACGATGTCGTTTTCTCTTATAGAGCTTTTTATAGCTCGGGCTATTTCTTTTAAGACCATATCCCCAACATCGTGACCATACGTATCGTTTACTTTCTTGAAAAAGTCAATATCTAGCATAGCAACTACGTAATCTTCTTTACTACTTTTTATATCTTTAAGTAGTTTTCTGTTTGGCAAGCCAGTAAGTTCGTCTAGGTAAGATTCTTTCTTGTAAGCTCTTGTTTCTAAAAGCAAAAATACTATAACTGCTAAAAATACTATAGAAATTATATTTATAAACAACATTGTAAGCTTTGTCTTTTTCAAAGTATTTTTTAAAGATTTCAGCGTTGTAAGTTTATAATCTACTACTATTAAAGCTCTATAAGGTTTGTTGTTTACCAAAACATCCAAAGGATAGTATAACGAAAATCCTACGTTTTCTATGGTGTCATGGTATTTTATGTAAGGCGTTTTTGTCTTTA
>NZ_JBMFST010000091.1:0-2289 GCF_049967395.1 Hydrogenobaculum sp.
GTTTATATCTTTATCAAATTTTGCTGTATCCAGAAGATAAAGTGATAAATCATATAGCTAACAAGTATGGTACAAGCACACAAGAAGCTTCAAGAGAGGCAAGAAAACGAGATATTTGTTATGATTACGATTTTCTTATGAAAGAGGGTTTAGCAGACCTATGGATTGACCTCAGAGAGTTTAGATACTACAAAGAGTATGTAGCAACAAAGAAAAACGTGACCTCCTCCCGTCTTTAAAGGAAGTCACAATTCTATTGATTTTGAAAACATATCTTCTATATTCTCTAATGTTTGTTTTTCCCTTTCTATGAACTCTATTACTTCAGAGAGAGGTACCTTCCAGCGATTATCTATTTTAACAGCTTTTATCTTTCCTCTATTTATTAAAACTCTTACATAATCTTTATTTTTGAATCCTAGAAGATCTGATGCTTTGGAGATGTCTAACAAAACCTGATTTATTCTTGATTGTATTTTAAGAGAATGAACAAGTTCCTTTTTCACAAGATTATTTATATGCTTAAAATCACCATAGGATAAAAGAGTATCGGTTATCTGTTGATTTGTTAGTTTCCTTCCTCTTGCTAATTTATCTATTACAACAACAGCTCCATCTTCTGCTCTTCTAATTGCATCTATGTATTTTTCTCTATCTCTAAAAGCTACATTTATAAGCCAGTTTTCTATGAGAATAACATTCAAGAGGATTCTTCCTATTCTACCATTACCATCTTCAAAAGGATGTAGTACTTCGAACAAAAGATGAAAACAATTAGCCTTGCTGATAGTATCTAAATCGTTATTATTAAGCCAATCTATTATGCGACTCATGATAGTCTGAATCACCTCTGGTCTTGGAGGTTCAAATTTTGCTCCAAATATTACCATATCATCTTCTCTATAGCCTTTGCTATTAAGTTGAAAGCCGTCCCAAAGCTTGTTGTATATCCATAATACAAGAGTTTCAGTGATAATGCTTATATTTTTACCACGATTATTCAGGGCTAGCATATATACATCGTCCGCAGTTTTGTAATAGTTCCAAGCTTGTAACAATCTTTTATCTTCGGATTTATGAGATGGAAATTCTTCTAAGTCTATTTTGATTTTTTCTATTGCAAGAGAGCATATAGTCTCTTCTTTTTCAAGGTATCTTATAAACTCTTCACCTAAAACATTTAAACTTTGATACGCCATCGTATCAAATATTATATATGGAAATATGGATTATGCAATGATTTATTAGAATTGATACGGGATATTAACATCCTTACGATAGCAACAGCTCTCCTTCAACCTTTTTGATAAACTGCCTTACTCCGTAATTTTCTGCTATAGGCATGTATTTATCAACAATTGCTCTTGCATCCACACTAACGTTATACTTTTTAGCAAGCCTATTAACGATTTCAACGTAGTCGTAGTAATGTAAGCTTGTAAATGGTATAATCTTATCAATCCTACCAATAAACTCTGGCGGAAATCTGTCTGTGATACTACCTCTACCGTCTATATTTGTTGGTTTTTCACTTACAACCGATGGAACATACTTAGCGACTTCTGAAAGGTTACCAGAAAGAACATCTCTTATAAGAGCTTCACGCTTAATGTCATCAGGTATTAGTTTGTAAAGCTCTCCTATGGTTTTTTGATAAAGGTTTGACGTAAAAATGATTATAGCGTTATCTGTTCTTACCCTTGCACCAGTAGACACCTCTTGGATTTCACCTTCATCTATTAGAGCCATAAAGGTTTTAAACAAAGACGGATGAGCTTTTTCCATTTCATCAAAGAGTATTACAGCTCTTGGGTTTCTCATCAAAGGTCTTGTCAAAGCACCGCCTTCTTCTGAACCAATATAACCTTTTGGAGATCCCACCAAAGTAGATGCAGTATGATAATCAGAAAATCCACCCATATCAAAACGTAAATACTGATAACCAAACTTTTCAAAATATTTGGCTATAGCTTTTGATGTTTCGGTTTTACCTACACCAGTTGGTCCTACAAAGAAAAATGTCCCAAGGATAGGAGAAGTTTTATGTAAAGCATTTTGCTTTTTCACATTTTTGCTTAGCGTCTTTACTATTTCAGTCTTAGCATCAGATTGTCCTACTACATCTTCCAATGTTAATTGCAGCTCGTTGGGGTTGAAGATGTTTTTATTTGTATTATTGATATTGTTGTTGATATTGTTCTTTGTATTGTATTGCGATAAAGTGGGATTTGGCGGTACGGAGTTAAAAGGCTGCCAGCCTTTAGGATTTGGCTTTGGTTTAGCTTGCAT
>NZ_JBMFST010000092.1:0-2268 GCF_049967395.1 Hydrogenobaculum sp.
TGGTATAAAGTGTGTTTTATCTACATAGTAAAAACCACCTTCTATAATATCTCTAAAGGTTTGTATGCCTATTGGTAGATGCTTCATAATAATATGATTATAGCATGGTAAAATCTTATATATTTATCATGTCAAAAGTTCTTATTCTGCTTAGATGTCCGCAGGCGGCGGCTAATTCTAAGCCTTTACTCCATCTTATTGTGCAGGATATATCGTTTTTCAAAAGCTCTTGTTGAAATCTGTATATATCCGACTCACTCGGTCTTTCGAATGGTAGTATAGGGCTTTCGTTGTAAGGTATTAAATTTACCTTTATTTTGTGTTTTAGGTTTTTAAGAAGATTTACAAGGTTTTTGGCATCTTTTAAAGAGCTGTTTACATCTTTTATAAGCACATACTCGATGGTAATGCGCCTTCTTGGTTCTAATGGGTATGTTTTTAAAATCTCGAAAAGCTCTTTTAAAGATCCTATAACATTTGGCATAAGACTTTTTCTTGTTTCATCGTCTGAAGCGTTTAGGGATATTGCTAAGTTTAGTTTGTTTAAGAAATCGTCGTTTTTTAGTTTTTTGAGATAGTTTGTATAGGCGCTTGTAGATATTGTAATGTGTCTTTTTGAAAGCTCAAATTCTTTTAGGAAAATAAAAGAGGCTTTCTTTAGGTTTTCGAAGTTTGCAAGAGGTTCTCCCATACCCATAAAAACGATGTTTCTTATAAATATGTTTCTTAGTATGGATATGTAAAAGTATTGATCCACTATCTCTGAAAAGCTTAAATTTCTTAAAAGCCCTCCTATGGTACTAACGCAAAACTTACACCCTACAGCACAGCCTATCTGCGTTGATATGCAAAGAGTATAATGGTCTTTTTCTTTTATAAGCACACTTTCTATAAGATGTCCATCTTTTGTTTTAAAAACAAACTTTGTGGAGTCTTCGCCTTCTACAAACGAGTCCAAACTTAATACGTGAAAATCTATTTTTAGTTCTTGTCTTAAGCTTTTAGGAATATCTGTCATAAGCTCTACATTGGTTATTTTTTTCTTAAAAGCCCAAGATTTAATTTGAGATATTCTATACTTTTCTAAGTTTAATTTTTCTTGTAACTCAAAGTAATCTTCCAGTAAGTTTATCATTGTAAAATATTTTCTATTAATTTGTAAGATAGTTCGTTTGTAGTTTTTATATAATCTTCTTTTATAAGGGAGTTTTTGTCTATATTTTCTTGTTTTAAATCTTCTTCATAAGCCTCTGCCCATTCTTTTATCATATCTTTTGTCAACTCTATGTGAAATTGAATACCTACTGCATTTTCATAAACAAAGGCTTGGTTCTGATATTTATCGGAGCTATATATCCTCAGAGCACCTTTTGGTAAATCAAACGTATCTTGATGCCACTGAAAAACCATGAGTTTATCTGGAAAACCGTTAAAAAATTTATGGTTGTTTTCTTTTTTTATTTGATACCATCCTATTTCTTTGCCGTTTTTACCTTTGTAGACTTTCTCCCCTAAAACGTGTGCGAGCATCTGGGCCCCAAGGCATATGCCTATGATGGGTTTTTGGGCTTTTAAAAAATGCTCTATTATCCTAAACTCTCTGCTAAGAAAAGGATATTGATTTTCTTCGTAAACACCCATATACCCACCAAGCACAAAAAGTATGTCAAACTCTTCTTGCGGTATACTTTCGGCTTGGTCTACATATTTTATGTCTACACCTTTTGATGATAGTATGTCGTTAAAAATACCGGCATGCTCTATCTGAACATGCCTTAGTATAAGAGCTTTCATTAAAGCATACCTGGTGGTTTTCCTTTAGATATAATAAGCCTTTCTACTGGTTTGTCTTCCTTTAGATGGCTTTCAATGATTTCGTTTACATCCTCTTTTCTTACGTTGCCATACCATATACCTTCTGGATATACAACCACTGTTGGTCCCATACCACATGGACCAAGGCAACCTGTAGGGGTTATAGCTACCGTCATCATAAGTTGGGGGTCTTGTTGTAGGGCGTCTGCAAAAGCCGTATAAACGTCCCTACTTCCTTTTTCTGCACAAGAACCCATAGGATGACCAGGTGGTCTTTGGTTTACGCATACAAACACGTGTTTAAACATATTGCCTCCTTAAAAAAGGTTTTTTACTAATTTATAACGTTTCTAAGCTTTTTGCATGATAAAAGCCCTAAAACTCTGCATTTACTCTAAGCCCATAAACCCACAGAGGACCTCTATTCTTGTCATAGCCTGGATGTCTTATATA
>NZ_JBMFST010000093.1:0-2110 GCF_049967395.1 Hydrogenobaculum sp.
ATGAAATATTTAATGAGATAAAAAGTATAATAGAAAAGCTTCAACATAATGATCCTATAAGCCAAATATACAGAAGGCATAAACTTGTTGGTGATTTAAAAGGATACGAAGCTTTACATATACAAGGAGATTTGGTGATGATATTTAAAATCAAGGATGATGAATTAATCCTTGTTATGCTTGGCAAGCATACAAAAGTATATAAGAGATTTAAATAACTAAGTAAAATCATTTTCAAAAGATTTTAAATTAATATATTTTGTTAATCAAAACTAACTTTAAAGGAGGTAGGTTTATGTTTGGAATGCTTGTGGATAAGATTGAAAAGGCAATTGAGCAAGACAAGAAAAAGCCAAATTTAGGGCTTATTGACATTGAAAAGGTAAAAGAGCTATACCAAAACGGGGCTCTCATATTAGATGTAAGACCTGTAGGCAAAGTGGAAGGTAAGAATGTGGAAGAAGCCGGCATTAAAAATGCTTACTACATACCAATAACAGATATTACAAAACACCTTGATAAGCTTCCAAAAGATAAGGAAGCACCAATTATAACCACTTGCAAGCTTGTAAAATTTGCCAACAGGGCTATGGGTTATTTAGAAGCTCTTGGCTATACAAACGTTTATGTATTTGACGGTTCTACCCCAGATTTGATAGCAGCACTTTCAAACGGATAATATGTGCACGCCCCTAAAGGGGCGATAATTTAGAATTTACTAATCAGATAAAGGCTAAGAAGCGTTGTTGTGAGTACTGGTATTGTAAGAACAATGCCAACTTTCATGTAATAGCCGTAAGACACGTTTAATCCTTTCTTATTTAAGATATGCAACCAAAGAAGCGTTGCTAAAGAGCCAATGGGCGTCATCTTTGGTCCTATGTTTGTGCCTATTACGTTTGCTAAAGCAAGTATATTAGCAATGTTGTTTTGAGTATGTACAAGTTTTATATTTAAATTTATTATCATAACCGTAGGTAGATTGTTTATAAGAGCTGACATGATACCTGATAAAAACCCAACACCCAATATAGCTGCTAGTTTTCCGGCGTGTACCATACTTTGTATAAACTCTGGCAGTATGTGAGAAAAAAATGTTTTTTGTAGACCAAACACTACAACATACATACCAATAGAAAATATAAGTATTTGCCAAGGTGTTTCCTTGAAAAGTATATGTTTTATATTTATTTTTTTGTTTTTTAGGCTTATAAGAGAAATAAAAACGCTTGAAAATATTATTATGAAAGACGTAGGTATGTGGTAAATATGAGATATGGATAGCATAGCTATTGTAAAAGCCCCTATAGGCCAGACCATACTAAACAGCAGTTTATCCTTTATGGCATCTGCTGGGTTTTTGTCTTCTAATATGTTTTTCTTGTAGGTTTTTGGAATATGGTTTTTATACATTAAAAGCAAAATACCTATGGAACTGACTATTGAGACTATATTTACAAAAAACATAGTTTTTGCATAGTCTAAAAAGCTAATATGGAAAAAATCTGCAGTTATTATGTTTGTTAGGTTCGATATAACAAGACCAATGCTTGCGGTATCCGATATAAATCCACCACCTATCATATAGGCTTTTGCCTCGTCGTCTTTTAGATTTAGATGTTTTATCTTAGAATACACTATAGGAGTTAACATCAAAGCGGCACCGTCGTTGGCTAAAAATATCGATATTAAAGCACCTATTAAAAGCATGTAAACGTAAAGCTTGATACCGTTGCCGTTTGCCTTGTCTATGGCTTTTAATGAAATCCATTCAAAAAATCCTATATGGTCCAAAACTATTGATATAAAAATTATCCCTATAAACGCTAAACTGGCATCCCATACGATTTTTATCACCTCGTATACATTTTTTAGGCTAACAATACCAAGACTGACGCTTAATATGGCTCCGAGCAAAGCTGATAGGCCAATAGGTATATTTTTAGGTTGTTTTATTATTAAAAACATCGTGATTAAGAAAATAAGTATACTTGTTATCTCCTTTATCATTACTATATTTTACTTTGACAAGGTTTTATTTTTGTATGGTTTTAGATATTTAAATTGTGTAAATGTCATCAGTTTTTATAACTTCTTTATTTTTTTTACC
>NZ_JBMFST010000094.1:0-2055 GCF_049967395.1 Hydrogenobaculum sp.
TGAGATGATTGTAGCATCCGACTTGTTTTTAGAAAATTTTTCTAGGTTATCCTTTGATTTAGAAATGTACGGAGGTTTGTCACCTTTTGTAAAATATTATATGGAGAAAGAACATGCAGCAAACATAGATTATGAGCATGATCCTTACGCTTCAAAATGGTATATAGAAAAAGGGTTAAAATTTATAAATTTTACATCTATAAATACTTATCTATACAATAAGGATACTGCTTGCATGCTTCTTCTTGCAAGAAAAAATGAAATGCTTATATCGGAAACAGAGCTTAACATCCTAAAGCTTATCAATCAGGCTTTATTTAGCATTTTTGTCACAAGGAAATATCTTACAGATATAGACTCTTTGCGTATACATCTTGAAGAAATTGCTACAAAAGATCCATTGACAGGATTTTACAACAAAAACATGTTTGATATGTTCTTAGAAAACGAAGCAAAAAAATCAGCAACTAGAATGGTATCAAATGCTTTTAGTTATATATTGATAGATATAGATAACTTCAAATATATAAACGATGCTTATGGCTATCAAATAGGTGATATAGTTATAAAAGAGGTAGCGAATATAATAAAATCTATTACGAGAAACCAAGATATATTAGCTAGGATAGGTGGCGACGAATTTGGAATAATAGTCCAAGATACGAAAGTACAATCTGCAAAGGTGATAATGGAGAGAATAAATGAGAAGCTAAGCTCTCAGCCGATAAAATTAGAAGATAAAAAAATATATATAAGTTTATCCGTAGGCATATCAACTTGCTTTGAAAAAGAAAATCAAAGTTTACCAATATTGGGTTTTTTAGAGGACGATAAAGCTCAAAATACGCGCCTATCTAAAGTGTTTTGCTCAAAAGAAGAGGTCAAGATGCTTGCCGAAGAAGCGTTAAGAAAAGCAAAAAGGGATGGAAAATCAAGCGTGGTTATAGCCTCTTCCCAATATAACGATATGGAGTATATTTCAAAATACGAACTTATAAACAAAGCTATAAGCGAAAACTTAATAAAACCGGCGTTTCAACCAATTTTTGATCTTGAAGATAAAAAAATAATAGCTTTTGAGGCTCTTTGCAGAATAGAGATAAACAAAAATATAATATATCCAGATCAATTTATAGAGGAGGCTGAAGATTTGGGGCTTATAAATAAGATAGATTTACTTATGATAAGAAAAGCTTGTGAGAGAATATCGGCGTTAAATAAAAAAAATAATTCTAAGGATAGTTTAAGGCTTTTTGTAAACATAAGCGCAAAAGCTTTTAAAGATAGAAGATTTTTTCAGGATGTGGTTGATATAGCAAAAGAGTACGATATGCAAAATAAGCTATATGTAGAAATCACAGAAAGGGAATCTCTTTCTAATTTAGAAAAATTTGAAGAGATAGAAGAATTTTTAAAATATTACGGTATCCATTTTGTAATAGATGACTTTGGAAGTGGATATTCTTCATTTTTATATCTAAAGTTTATAAAGACAGAGATTCTAAAGATAGATGGGGCTTTTGTTAGAAATATAACAAAAAACGAAAGAGATAGGGCTATAGTTAGCGGTATAAATACAACAGCTAAGCACCTTAATACAAAAACGTTGGCAGAGTTTATAGAAGATGAAGAAACCCTCAACGCACTTGTAAAGATAGGAGTAAATTACGGTCAAGGGTATCATCTTGGCAAACCAACTTTTGATTTGGAAAAATTCTTTCAATAATTTATAATATTTGCTATGAAGATAAAAGATTTCTTAAAAGAAAACAAACTAAGCATAGGTGACAACGTAAAATTTTTATTGGAAAAGCTGGGAAAGGAATCTTTGGAAAATACCATAGAATCAAAGCTTGGGGAAGCCGCCAAAATGTCAAAATCAAAGGCCAATACGGTAGACCCGGCCATGGCTATAGAAAAATACGGTGCTGATACCATAAGGCTTTATATACTTTTTGCAGCACCTCCAGAGCAAGATTTTGAGTGGATAGAAACTTCAATAGAAGGTGTTCATAGGTTTTTGAAAAGAGTTTTCAACTTTGTTACTTCAAACAT
>NZ_JBMFST010000095.1:0-1994 GCF_049967395.1 Hydrogenobaculum sp.
TACAAACACATATAGATATAGATAAAAAAATAGATGAGTGTATTGAGCTTTTAACAAAAGGAGAAATGTATAAAGAAAAAAAAGAGGACGAAAAACTAGACATAACGTTAGACGGTGAAGATCACATAATGGAGTTTGATTTGGAGCTTATAGACCCAGTTGTTATGCTTTCTAAAAGAGAAGACAAAAACACCATTGAAAGCTTGGACTATATACTTTCTACCAGCATAAGGGGTGCCATTCATAAAAAATTTTCAAAGAGATACAAAGATGAGCTTTTACAAAAAGTTTTGGTTTCAAATGCCTATCCCTACAAGGAAAAGCCCTATAAACCGATACCCATGTTTATCCAAGAGACAAAAGAGGGTAAGATAGTTTCTATATTCTCAGAAAAAGACAGAGAAATTGCCATAGGAAGTAAGCCAAAATTTGGCTTTTATACAAAATCAAACGATCATGTAAAAACGCTTAACACTGCAAAAGTCGCTTACATTCATCACAACAAATATGAAAACATAAGAACTAAAAATCAGTACGATGAACACGATATATTTTACTATCAAGCCATAAAAGAAGGTCAATCCTTTAGAGGATATTTAATAGGGGACAAGGCTCTTTTAGAGGCTATAAGAGATACAGTAGGAACAGAACTTTACATAGGAAGGTCAAGAAGCGCTCAGTATGGAAGGGCAAAGGTCAAATTTTACGATATAAAGCCCATTACAGCAAAACCACCTTCTAAAAAGAGGTTTGTAATATACGCTGTAAGTCCTATTGTTTTATACAACCAAAATGGATTTTCAACGTTGTCCACAGATGTGTTCCAAGATTATATTAAAAATGTTTTAGGTGTCCCTGTAAAGATAGAAAACGCTATAGCGATAACTACAACGCTAGAAAGGTATATTGATGTATGGCATTCTAGAAGCCCAAGACTTTACGCCTACGACATAGGCTCTTCTTTTCTAGTAAGCATAGAAGGTGACATATCAGAAGAAGCTATAAAGAAGCTCTTGTTTTACGGTGTAGGTGAACTTACTCACTTAGGATACGGCAAAGTAGACATTTACGAAGATTTTGAAAATATAAGATGGCAAGAAAAAGAAGATGAGTTAAAAACCGGTCAAAATAAAATAGAGCATACAAAAAATATGTTAGTGGGCTTAATAAAAGAAGACCTTAAAGCTTACTTTGAATACAAAGGTTTTGAAGACGCAGAAAGATTTCAAAGAAAAAAAGACCTTACAAACAGCCTCATTGGAAGACTCAGGCTTCTTATAACCAACGCAAACTCTATAGAAGATATAAATGAGTTTTTCAAAGATATAAAAGGTATAAAAGAAGACGGGCAGGAAGACTATAAAAAGCATAAAAAAGCTTACAAAAACCTTGAAAAAGCTTTTAAGGACGACATAAAAAATTTAGAAGAATTTGTGGGTATAGTGGATAGGCTATATGAAAACTATGAATATAAAAAATTGGCAGAAGAGCTTGGGCTTCAGTTAAAAAGCGATCATAAGCTGAGGTTTGATTTAGCCAAACGCTATTGGTTTAACTTTTTTGATACTATAAGGGTCAAAAATAGAGGCCAAAATAAATCAGCATAAGGAGTGTTTATGGAAAAAAGCGTATTTTTGTTGAAGGGGAACGTAAAAAGCTTGGCTCCTTTGGTGATTGCAAGAGGCAAAGGAGAGTCAACGGATATAGAGCTTTTGACAGATAAAGAAGGAAGATTTTTCATACCAGGAACTTCTTTCAAGGGGGCTCTAAAACACTACTTTGAAGACACTTTTAAAGATAAAGAACTTGTGTCGCTATTTTTTGGAAACCACAAGAAAGAATCCTTGGCTTTCTTTGAAGATTTGATACTTAAAAACGAGCACATCACCTCTATAAGAGACGGCATAAAACTAAACGAATACATGACGGTGGAGCATGGTGGAAAGTTTGACTACGAGATACTAATACCTGATAGAGAGTTTGAACTTAGCTTG
>NZ_JBMFST010000096.1:0-1946 GCF_049967395.1 Hydrogenobaculum sp.
GTATTGAGCTTTTAGAATTTTATATACAAGAAAATCATTTGACAGATGATGATTTTATAAAAGCTTTAAAAACATCTTTGGCGCTTCATGATTTTGGCAAATTTACAACATATTTTCAAACTTATATCAAAAAAGAAGATATCCATATTAAAGACAAAAGACTAAAAGAACATTCTCTTATATCAGGAGTTTACACCTTTTACTGTCTTAGAAAGTTTGTAGACAATAAAACCTATCAAGCTTTTTCTTTTGTTGCTTGCAAAAGACACCATACAAACCCCAAAGCCTTCGCAGATGAATTTTCTATACCAAAAGAGGATATAGATATAATAAAAAAGCAGATAGAAAGTATAGATGAGGAGAAGTTTAACATATTTGTAGAAAATTTAAAGCTATCAGAAGATATAAAAAAGCAAATCTATTTGAAAAAAGAAGCCTTTTGCAATGATATTGACAATACAATAAAGGGTCTCATGGCTTTTAGAAGGGATTTTAGAAAAGATGTGATATCCAATAAATGCAAATACGATTTGATAGATTTTATCAGATTTCAATACATATACTCACTTATTTTGGATGCCGACAAAACAGAAGCTGGAGCTAAGCCTTTTATACCAAAAAGGTTAGAGGACATAAGCTTAGATGTTGTTTTAAACTATAAGAAGAAGCTCTCAAAAAACAAAGTTATAGATAATTTAAGAGAAGAAGCTTTTAAGGATATTTTATCTAAAAGCTTGGATACAGACAACAAGATATATTCAATAACATTGCCAACGGGTATGGGCAAGACGCTTATAGGACTCTCTATTGCCTTAAAACTTAGGAATCAAATAAGACAGAAAACTGATATTACGCCTCGCATAATATACTCTTTACCATATGTGAGCATCATAGACCAAAATGCAGAAGTATTTAAAGAAGTGTTAGAAAATAGCTTTGAAAATGTAGATTCTTCTATACTTTTAAAACACCATCATTTGTCGGAGCCTTGCTATGAAGAGTTTGATTTAGGAACGTCAAGGGTGTTGATGGAGGCCTGGAACTCTGAAATAATAGTGACTACTTTTGTACAGCTTTTTAACACAATGGTATCTTATCTAAACTCCTCTTCACGAAGGTTTAACAAGCTGTCAAACGCTATTGTGATCATAGATGAAGTGCAAGCTTTACCCACAAAGTATTGGAAGCTTATAAGAGATATGGTAAAAGTACTATCAGAAACTCTAAACACATACTTTATCTTTATGACAGCTACACAGCCTTATTTGGTAGAAGATGCTACGGAACTAAGCCAAAAAGAAAAATACCTTGATAGGCTAAATAGATACAACGTCTATTTTGATTTGACACCAAAAAGTATTAAGGATTTTTTGGAAGGGACTGATATCGAAAGCTCTAAAACTTATTTATTTATAACAAATACAATAAAATCTTCAAAAGAGTTTTATAGGCTTTTGAAAGAAAAATATAAAGACAAAGAAATAGGCTATCTTTCAACTGCTATAACACCTAACGAGAGAAGGGCTAGGATAAGGGGTATAAAAGATGGAAGATATAAGCTCGTAGTGAGCACTCAGCTTGTAGAAGCGGGTGTGGACATAGATTTTGATGTAGTGTATAGAGATTTTGCACCGATGGATTCTTTGAACCAATCTGCTGGAAGATGCAACAGAAACATGGAAAAAACAGGCGAGTTTAGAATTGTAAACTTAATAGATGAAAACGGTAAAAACTACTCAGAAAAGATTTACGATAAAATACTTCTTAATCTAACTAAGGAAATACTAAAAGACAAGCGCATGCTTAGTGAAAAAGAGTTTATTATGTTGATAGAAAGTTACTTTAAAGAGGTGCACAAAAGGATAAGCAACGATGAGTCTAGCAACATTATAGAGGCTATAAAACTTTTTAAATTTGATGCTGAGGATGGGAATTCCATAAGGGAT
>NZ_JBMFST010000097.1:0-1904 GCF_049967395.1 Hydrogenobaculum sp.
TTATAACTGTTCCAGCTTACTTTAACGAAAGACAGAGACAGGCAACAAAAGATGCAGGTAAAATAGCAGGTTTAGAAGTAAAAAGAATAATAAACGAACCTACAGCTGCAGCTTTAGCCTACGGTTTAGATAAAAAATCCGATATAAAAATACTCGTTTACGACTTTGGTGGTGGTACTTTTGACGTGTCTATCCTAGAAGGTGGAGAAGGCGTTATAGAGGTAAAAGCCACAAACGGAGATACACACCTAGGCGGTGCCAACATAGATGAGCGTATAATGGAATGGCTAATATCCGAATTTAAAAAAGAAACCAACATAGATTTAAGGAGTGACAAAACCGCTTTACAACGCTTAAAAGAGGCTTCAGAGCAAGCTAAAAAAGAGCTTTCTTTCAAAATGGAAACCGAGATAAACCTACCATTTATAACAATAGACCCAGAAACTAAGCAACCTATGCACTTACAGAAAAAACTCACAAGAGCCAGACTAGAAGAAATGATAAAGGACCTCATAGATAGGACTATGGAAATAGTAAAAAGAGCTTTAGAAGACGCAAAGCTAACTCCAAAAGATATAAACGAAGTGGTATTAGTAGGTGGTTCTACACGTATACCCCTAGTTCAACAAAAGATAAAAGAATTCTTCGGGAAAGAACCTCACAAAGGTGTAAACCCAGATGAAGTAGTGGCGGTGGGTGCTGCTATACAAGCTGGTGTTATAACCGGTGAAGTAAAAGATATACTCCTTGTGGATGTAACGCCTCTTTCTTTGGGTCTTGAAACGTTGGGCGGAGTGATGACTACCCTTATACCAAGAAATACGCCAATACCTTACAAAAAATGCGAAGTATTTACCACAGCCTCAGACAACCAAACGGAAGTGGAAATCCACGTACTCCAAGGTGAAAGACCAATGGCTAAAGACAACAAATCCCTTGGTAGATTTACCCTAACTGGAATACCGCCAGCACCAAGAGGAGTACCACAAATAGAAGTGTGCTTTGATATAGATGTTGACGGCATACTTCATGTAACAGCCAAAGACAAAGCTACAGGCAAAGAACAATCTATTAAAATACAAGCTGCCGGTGGACTTTCCAAAGAAGATATAGAAAAGATGGTAAGAGAAGCAGAAATGCACGCCGATGAAGATAGGAAAAACAAAGAACTCATAGAAGCAAGGAATAGACTAGACTCTTTAGTTTACAACCTTGAGAAGCTTTTAAACGAACAAAAAGACAAAATACCTCAAGATCTTGCCCAAGAAGCGGAAACCGAGATATCAAAAGGCAAACAAGCTTTAAATTCCACCGATAAGAATGCTATAGAAGAAGCTTATAACAAGATTACAGATATATCCAACAAGATAGCTACAAGCCTATATTCTGGTCAAACTCCACCACCAAACGACCAAAACCCACCAGATGATGGTTTCAACGCAAGACCAGTATAATCAAATAACCTAAAGCCCCTTTTGGGGCTTTTAAAAATCAAAAATGAATATGTATATCTTCTGGTATCTCTATATCTTTTAGCAAATTTTTGATATACTCGCCTGTGGTAGATGGATAAGTCTTAGCTTTTTCTTCTAAAACATTTTTGTTGTCAAAAGCGTTAAAAAACCAATCTATATTTTTTATGTTAAGATTTTTTAAAACATCAAGTACATATCTTATAAAATACTCTCCCACAAAAGGAGGATAAAGAGTAGTCCTTAGTAAAAACGGTTTATCCATCCTTGATAAACAACACAACGTATCCATTAGTTTAAAAAACCCATCGCTGCTATTGCATAGCTTATAGTTTATCGTTTTTACATCTACAGCAAAATAATCCACAAACTCGCTTATATTTTTTACTACCGATGGATTTGTGCCGTTTGTATCTAGTTTTATCTTAAAGT
>NZ_JBMFST010000098.1:0-1902 GCF_049967395.1 Hydrogenobaculum sp.
CCTCTGTTGGCCGCCTCCATAATACCTGGTCCACCGCCTGTTATGACGTTGTAACCACCTTTCCCAAACTCGTAGCTAAGCTGATAAGCCTTTTTATAGTAAAAGTTGTTCTCGTCAAACCTGGCACTTCCGAAAAATGTTACCGCTGGGCTTACGTGGGATAGCGTATCGAATCCACTCACAAATTCGCTGAGTATTTTAAAGATACGCCATGTGTCTCCTTCTTTTAACCTTAGCTCTTCCAATATCTGGTTGTTGTCAAGCATAACTTAAGTTTTAAGCTTTTAAAATCATCCAAAAGGCATTATTAAAGAAGCGTAATAAAAACCTTCTTCTTCAAGGTTTCCGCAAGAAACCAATATGCCGTTCATAGGGTCATCGGTAGATATGTTTATGTAGTCACAGGGAGCGTAGTCTACCGATTCTTTTAGATATCTCGCGTTTAGGTCTACGTTAAAAGCTTCTCCTACATAGTCTATATCTATCTCATCCCTTCCTTCTGTTAATTCTCTGTCTGAAGTTTCTCCTATCAAAATGTTGTCGGCAAAGGTAAGCTTTATAGGTATAACGGTACCATCTGCACTAAAAGAAAGCCTTCTTATCAAATCTCTCAAATCTTTACGTTGTATTTTGGCATTCAACGGTCTTTCTATGCTTTCTATGTATATCTTGTAATCTGGAAACTCTCCTTCTAAAAGCCTGCTAAACAACGTCCAACCTGTTGCTTTATCTTCAAAAATCAAAAACGAGCCACCGCTTTTGTAGTAAATGTTTACAAAAGATGCTTTGTTTACTATGGATTTTAGTATTTTTACCGTTTTCCTTGGTATTGTAAAAGACATGTTGTTTAAAGTTATATTTTCGTTGGATTCCTCTTTGGGGTAGTATTTTTTGAAAACTGTAAGTCTATTGCCGTCTGTGGCAGCAAATTCTACAAAAGGCTTTCCATCGTTGTTATCAAACAGCATATTTACGCCTGTAAGTGTGGGGTTCATGGCATCTTCTTTCGCTACAGCGTAGTCTGTCCTCTCTAAACCTTCTAAAAGCATAGAGCCAAGTATACTGTTTGATATCATATCGTCTTCTATTTCTGGAAAAGCTGGAAACTCGGAAGCTTCTGCCAGCGTTAGTTTAAATTTACTCCTACCGCTCTGTATTTGGACATAAGAGCTTTGTGCTGAAGTGTCGTTTACAAGCGTTAGCGTGAATGTAGCAGAAGAAAGACTTTTTACTATATCGCTTAGTTTCTTAGAATTTATACACAAGGTGCAGCTAACTTCCGATTGTTCTGGTCTACCTTCTATCTTTATATAGTTTTCTAAGTCTGTGGCTTTTACGAAATACTTAGAATGTTCTATCTCTATAAGGAAATTTGACAATATTGGAAGTATAGATTTCGTTTCTGTGGTATTTTTGGCTTTGGATACGATATCTTCAAATTCTTTTTTATCAAAGACTACGCTACATTGGTTTTTCTCTAAATCCATAACATAATTATAGCATATTTAATTTTTTTACAAAAAATATTCTGGTATAATATTATCTTATGATATGGAGGCGTTATGTTAAAAGTTGACATAGTTACACCAAAGGGCGTTGTATACACCGAAGAAGTGGAGTCTGTAAATATACCAGCCTACGATGGTGAAATGGGTATATTGGAAAACCATATGTTGCTTTTAACTCAAATAAAACCTGGTTTGGTTTACTTCAACAAAGACGACAAAAATGGTATAGCTGTAGGATATGGGTTTGCCGATATAACACCGGACAAAGTTATAATACTAACAGAAGAGGCTATTCCAGTAGGAAATATAGACCTTGAAGAATACAAAAAAGTTTTTGAAGAAGCCACGAGAAAGTTATCTGATGCAAAAACCGCGGAAGAGATATCAGAATGGC
>NZ_JBMFST010000099.1:0-1879 GCF_049967395.1 Hydrogenobaculum sp.
CTACCAAACCCTCAGTGTGTTATGGTTTATTACGGTGATAAAGACATTCCTTTAGATGTTTTGCATGCTTATAGTATGGTAATCACTAACCCAAATGCAAAGTTTGTAAAGAAAATAAGGATGCTTTTTTATGAAAAACATCTTCCAAAGTTTATAGGATATTTAAGTGTAGGTGAGCTAGACGAAGGCAATCGTTTTTACAATCAGCTTAAGGCTTTTGCCATTGGCAAAAATAAAATGTGGCATTCAAAGATTTTGGATGTTACAAATGAAAATTACCAAAAATTTTTAGTGGACAAAGAAGCAAAATACATATTAAAGCAAGGGTTTGATGGCTTTTTTCTGGACACTTTAAATTCTTACAAGTTGATAATACCAAAAAAAGACTGGAAATCTTACCAAGCTGCTATTGTGAATATAGTAAAAGCTTTAAGAGAAAAATATCCAAACAAAATAATTATAGTAAATAGAGGCTTTAGTGTATTTAGCAGCATAAGACCCTATATAAATGGAGTGCTAGTAGAGAGTTTATTTAAGGGTATAAACGCCAAAAAGGAATACGTATCTACTTCCCAAAATACCACAAATAAGCTTTTAAACACTCTCTCACACATAAAAGATTCTGGAGTACCAGTGATAGTGTTAGATTACGCTAACAACAAAGAAGAAGCATTTAAAGACATAAATAGAATAAAGTCTTACGGGTTTATACCATATGTATCAAATTACAATTTAGACAAAGTGGGATATTCTATGTGCAATCCAGTAAGAAAAAATATAGTTCTTCTTTATAAAAAGACTAACGGTGGAAGACAGGCGACTTTTATAAACAATGTAATTCAACCTATACTTGAATATCTTGGATATGTTCCTTTTTTATACAATGTAAACAACAAAAGACTACCTTCTTTGAAAAATACCGGCTTTAAAGCTATTATAAGTCACTATATGCACGTAACTCACAAAGAATACTTTGAAAGTTATGTATCTAAAGCTTTGGAAGATAGCATTAAACTTTTCTTTATAAACAAGATACCGTTAGACAACGACTCTTTTTTAGACGAGCTTGGTATTCAAAAAGAAAGAAACAACTCTTCTAAGCTTTCTGGTTTTGACATTGTATATAAAGCGCCTGGTTATGGTTATGAAGCCCCTTTAATATTGGAATATCCTCACCATCTTTATAATGCTAAGGGTGATGCTTTGGTAAAAGCTAAAAACCAAGATGGTGAAATTTTTACACCTTTTGTCTTCACTAAATGGGGCGGTTTTGCCCTCAATGGTAGTTTTGTAAATTTTAATGGTTTATTTGTGTATAACCCTTTTAAAGTTTTTAAAAAGCTGTTAAAACCAAACTTCCCAGCTATTGACTATACCACAGAAAACGGTGCTAGGATATTGATTGCTTTTGTAGATGGCGATGACTTTCCGGGGCGTTCTAAAATAAATACCCAAAAAACCACTGGACAAATACTATACGATAGAATACTAACTCACAAGAAATACGACATACCTATTTCTATATCTATAATAGCTGGGGACATATCTTCACACGGAAGATATCCAGATAAGTCTATAGAGCTAAAGCAGATTGCTAAAAGAATATTTGAACTTCCAAATGTAGAACCTGCAAGCCATGCGTTTTCTCATCCTTATCACTGGAGAAAAGTATTAAAAGAGCCTAATGCTCCGAGAATGAGGATTATGATACCTGGATATAAATATAGTCAAAGATATGAAATATTTGGTTCTATAAATATACTTGATAAGCTGACACCTCCTGATAAACCAGTAAACCTTTTACAATGGAGCGGAAATGCTGACCCTGATAGAAAAGCGCTTCTCATGACCTACAAAGCTAAAGTTTACAATATAAATG
>NZ_JBMFST010000100.1:0-1872 GCF_049967395.1 Hydrogenobaculum sp.
AGAAAAAGATGTTGATAAAATAAGATCCGTACTGAAAACCATTATAAGAGAGCTTTCAAACGAAAACATAAAGATAGGTGCTTTTACTTCAAAAGGTTTTGGGCTTTTAAAACTGACAGATTACAAGCTTTATAGGTTTGACTTTCCAAGCGATATGAAAACGTATTTTAATTATCTTAAAAGCCATAAACTAGAAGATGTAAAATTGGACTCTTTAGAAAACATCCAAACGCTTGAAGAAAAAGCTCCAAGGGTAATTTTTGAAGGACGTTTTGAAATCAAAAACTCACTTATAATAAGAAAACAAGATATCCACGAAGAAGCAGACAGCGTGCAAATTACCACCAACGATAAATACACCATCACAGGAAGCTCTTTGAAAGGGGCTTTAAGGTCAAGGGCTTTAAGGATAGCAAAAACCCTTGGCATAAGCGAAGAAATTGTATATGAAGTGTTTGGTTCTAATAAAGATAATAAGAAGAAAGAGGAGGAAGAAAAAACTAAGCCTAAAAGACAAAAAGCAAGGCTTATAGTAAACGAGTGTTATATAGAAAAAGATTACGTTATTTCAGAAATGGTGCACCGCATCAAAATAGATAGGTTTACCGGTGGAGTAATAGAAACAGCTTTAATGAACTCAAAACCAATATGGCACAAAAAAGAGACGCTTAATATAAAGCTAGAGCTAGAAGATGCACAAGAGGCCTATATAGGGCTTATACTTCTTGTCTTAAAAGACCTTTGGAATGAAGATTTGGCACTTGGTGGTGAGAAAAGCATAGGAAGAGGTGTGCTGAAGGGCTCTTACCTTAAGATAAAAACAAAAGATGGTGAGTTTGAAATATCTAAAGAGAATGATAGGCTAAATATAAAAGGGAAAGAAAAATTAGAACATTTTGTAAAAGCTTTAAAAGAGTATAAGGAGGAACTATGAGTTTTAGCAAAATGCGAAAAATAGAAACTATTAAGTCCAAAAAAGAGGTTTTTGAACTTGAAAAGCTTGAGAAGGCTAAAGATATGCTAAAAGAGTACGAAGGCTGTCTTTTGATAGGTTGGTATGAGGATAGGATTATATTTGATAGGTTTGATAACCAAAAGGATATTTATTTTTCTCAAAAGCTCATAAACCTAAGGATTTTTAATCAAGAAAAAGAAGCTTTTATATATAGACATACCAATGGATTTAGTTTAAGGCTTTTAGAAGATAAAGAGGATGAAAAATCTTCTGATACAGAGTATTTTGATGCAGAGCAAGTACTTTTTGGTACAAACGCAGAGGAAAAAGAAGAATTTATAAGAGTTTTTGAAGATAGAGGTTTTTATATAGATATACCAAAATATGTATTACAAGATGCTATAAAGCTAAAAGATGAAAAACATTATCTTGTTTTAAAAACAAGAAACTACATAGGGTATTTACCAAGTTTTCAGGCAAGCGTTGAAGACGTGAGATTTGTAGATATCTCTGTAAAACCAAAAGGAGGTTGATATGGATAACAGATATCGTAATCAAGGGCAAAGAGCACAAACACACGCAAGCCAAGACAAAAGAAAACCAGCCAAAGCCCCATACAACTTTATACCGTTAAATGATAAACCAATAGAGGTAGGAAAACCGCCTGCTTTTGATACATATTACGAGGATAGGTATACAGGTTATATAGAAGTAGAGATAAAAACCCTCACTTATACTTATATTAGAAAAACAAAGAAAGATATTGACTTTTTCAAAATAGGAGATACTTACAAAATACCCGGAAGCTCTCTAAGAGGGCTTATAAGGAGTTTGTTTGAGATAATCACCTACGGTAAATTTCACTTTCTTGAGGATAAAGACGACAAAAGACTACCTTTTAGGGCGGTGTCAGACAA
>NZ_JBMFST010000101.1:0-1802 GCF_049967395.1 Hydrogenobaculum sp.
AATATAGAAATAGATATAAATATGAGTTTTATACCATTTTCTCAATTTAGCAACTTATACAATTGGCTTTTAAAATATACATCACCAACACACGAAGAAGACTACTCATATAAAGAGATAAATTTTGATGTAGAAGATGGAGATATAGTATTTGACTGCGGGGCAAATAGCTCTAAAGACAGTTATATAAACTGCTTATACTTTGCTAAAAAAGCTGGTAAAAATGGTAAGGTTTATGCTTTTGAACCTATACCTCGTATATACAATGAACTTTTAGAAGATATAAAAGGATATGACAATATTATAGCTGTAAATAAGGGTGTATCAGACAAAAAGCAAAAAGCTTATTTTGAAGATTTAGGCGGTGGAGGATCAAGAATTGCCAGCAATGGTGCTATAGAAGTAGAGCTAACAACGATAGATGATTTTGTAAAAGAGCAAGGTATAGAAAAAGTAGATTTTATAAAAATGGATATAGAAGGAGCTGAGCTGGATGCTTTAAAAGGAGCTGTAAATACCATAAAAACTTTCAAACCAAAACTTGTTATATGCGTTTATCACAAACCAGAGCATTTGTACGAAATACCACAGTTTATCAAATCCATAATACCAGAATATAAGATATGGCTTTTGAATAATGAAATATCGCCAGACATGTGGAATGGTACAAAAGTGTTTTGCAAATATGAATAAGCCATTTGACATTCCGATATTATATATTCCTTTCAGAAGACTTAACATAGTTAAACAGGTATTGCCAAGTATTTTAGAGATAAATCCTAAGAGATTATACATATTTCAAGACGGCCCTAGAGATAAAAAAGAAAGCAAAGCATTAGAAGATGTAGTTAATTATATACATAATACAGTATCTGAGAAGAACATAGAGACAACGTTTAATATTAATAAAAGTAATTTTGGTCCTTATAAAGGAGTATGGGAAGCCGTTTCTTGGTTATTTGAAAATGAAGAACAAGGAATTATAATAGAGGAAGATATATATCCTAGTTTGAGCTTTTTTTACTTTTGTGAAAAGCTTCTAAAATTCTACAAAAACAATAAGAACGTATGGGCCATAGTAGGCAAAGATGTTTTAAATTTAGAAAATTTAGAAGATATATATTTTTTAAGAACCTTCCTCCCACCCTGGGGTTTTGCTACCTGGAGAGATAGATGGAGGAGGATTGATTTTGATTTGAAGGGTTTGAGAGAAGTTGACTTGCCAAATGATTTGGATATCAGGTATAAAAAAGCTATTTATGGATTATTGAATATAGGTATCAATAATTTTGGATGGGATATAAGAGTTGATGCTTTTATAAAAGCAAATAATGGATTTGTAGCTCATTATAAGCGTAATTTAGTAAAACACTTAGGATGGGAAGATGGAACTCATTATAGCACGACAAATAAAATAGATGAAGAAATATATGAAATAGAAGATGTAGATAGTTTACAAATGGTAGATGGTATAAACCATTATAATTGGATTGACAACCTAAATATAGAAAAATGGAAATATTTTGATAGGTATGCCGGATTATTTAGTGATACATTTAAATTGAATCTAGAAAAAATCCTCGCAAGCTCTGATAGTATATCTATATACGGTGCTGGATTTTTGGGTAGGATCATGTATTTTATATACGATGACATTTTTGGTAGTAAATTGATTTATTTTATAGACGATAGCTCTAAAGATAACAACATTAACAACATTCCTATATTAAAATTTGAAGAAATAAATAATGAGCCAGATACTATAATAATTTCAATTGCCAATGATTATTTAAATAAAAGCT
>NZ_JBMFST010000102.1:0-1792 GCF_049967395.1 Hydrogenobaculum sp.
CTGTGGATTTTCAAACAGAGCCCCAAGGAGATGAAAATTTAGGAGAAGTAAAGCTGACTTGGTATGCCAAACTTACAAACACCAGCAAGATAAACACTATAAAAAATCCTCTTCTTTTGGGACCTATGGCTACTGATATGCAAAAGCAAGAGCTTCCTTACAAGCTTTACTTATACCATGTGGATTTCTATCTTTCTTATAAAAACTATAAAGATCACTACGATATAGATATACTAAAATACAAATACTTAGGTCCCACTGGAAAACAGCTGTTAAATGTGCTGCCGATATTCTAAATCTGGTTATACTCTCATCGAGATTATCATAGCTGTGGCTATATTTAGCATGATGGTGTTTTTGGGTACGACGGCTCTTACCCAAGGTTTGAGGCAGTATAAAAATATATTGTCTCGTGGGCTTAACTTTTGGCAAAACGCAAAGTATGTATGGCTTACTAAGAGCGCTGGGTCTATGTTGGATTATTATGTAAAATCCCCCTATGGATGGGCGCCATTTTTCAGAGGGAAAGAGGATTATTTTGAGTATGTGAGCACATCTCCCATAGCAAACTCTTTGCCCGTGGTGGCTGTTGTAAAAGTCCATAAAAATAAAAAGGGTAAATACGATATAATCTATTACGAAAAGCCGGTATACACGATGTATTACGAAGACCTTATTGATTTTTACGAGCTTGGAGATTATAAAAAATCTACCAGTATTAGGCTTTTTAAAAACTTATCTTCTGTAAAATTAAGATACTACGGATACAACATTCAAACCAGAGAATACAACTGGTACAAAAATTACAGCGCCCTAAAGCAAAAAATCCTACCCACCCTTATAAAGGTATCTTACAAAAAACATAAGAAAAAGCATACATTAATACTTGGTGTAAACAACAACTCCCTCATAAAGGGCGTATACGGCATGATTTACCTTTCTGGAGGTGTAGGTGAAAAACGCTAAAAAAGGTTCAGCTACTATACTGGTGTTGCTTTTATCAGCAGTTATCATCACGTTGGGAATAGGCTTTGACTGGATAGTGAAAGAGCACATGAAAGCCACATACGACTTAAAAATAAAAACAGAGGGTATGTTGAAAGCATACTCTATAATAGATAAAGCCCTCTACATGGTTTCCTTGTCAGAATTTACCCCAAAGGGCTTAAACTCGGAGGTGGTGTTAAAACCATTTAAAAGCTCTTTCATACCTCTTGACGGTACTTACATAAGATTTAAAGATGTGGAAATATCCTTTCAGGACTCAAACGGACTTCTAAACATAGCTTATCCAAACGTAGAGGCTTTAAAAAACTTACTTGCTCAAAATACAAATGTCAACCCAGATGTAGTTTTAAAAGCTTGGGCTTCTTGGATAAGTCCAAATTATCGCGATGAGGATATACCTTCTGATTTCTACAAAGATTATTTACCCAGAAAATATCTACCACAGTACAAAGAAGAGTTTTCGTTAGTTTATGGTATGAATAGAAAAGCCTACAAAGCTATAAAAGACTATATAACCCTTATGCCAAACTCTGGATTTAACCCAAACACAGCTCCTGTTCCAGTGTTGATGGCTCGCCTAAACATCACGAAATCCCAAGCAGAGCTTATAAAAAGTTATGTAAAAGACAACACCATAACATCGGATACCCAACTTCAAGGCCTTGTGAGCCGAAGTTTAGAGATGCCAAATATGAGGATATACTATTTTCCTTCAAATTCCATTAGAATTATAGTGTATGCACTACATAACAAAAAAGCCATATACAAGATACATGCAGATATC
>NZ_JBMFST010000103.1:0-1786 GCF_049967395.1 Hydrogenobaculum sp.
CTATTTATATGATCTTCTATATATACGTTCGGATGAGAGTATATACCTGATTTCACCATAGATATACGTGTTCATCGTTTCCTAGCCTTAAAACACCATTAAAAGTTCCGTAAATAGGATTTCCATATACATCAAAAATGACATCCTCATACTTTTTCACTTCTCTACTAGGTAACATATAAGTTGGTATTCTTTCTTTCACTATATGCTTTATGTTTTCTACATCTAAGCTTTCGACTGCACTAACTGGTATTACGCTGTTTACTATAGTAGATTCTTTTTCTTCTACAGCTTCATAAACACCCTCAAAAGAAAAATCACCTAGGAGTTCCGATAAACCAAGCGAGACGCTGTAATAAGTTTGATGATTAGATAGCATGTTTTCAAGGCTTTTCAAAAACTCATCATCAGCACCAATATAAATCTTGTAGCAAGCATTCTTTACAAATTCAGATTTTATCTGAGTCCTCAGAGTTTTATTAGTATCTCCTTTCCTCCTTGAAATAAGGGTAGGGTCAAATCCCCTCGATCCCTTCGTGAATATTATATTTAGACCCATCCTTATCTTTTTAACGGGGCTTCCTATTCCCACGCCTATTTTTAGATGTTTGGTCTTTTCAAGATATTCGCTTTTATCAAAACCCATTATAGCACTCACTATTCCTCTTACAGTAGGTGGTGGCGGGAAAGAAAAAGAAAGGGGTGAAGAAGTTGTATAAAACTTTCTAAAATGTGCCAAATCTCCAAAAAGCTTAAAAACCAGAACCTTCAAAGCTTACACCTCTTTCACCCAAGGAAACTCCTCAATTACCACGCCTTCAAACAAAGATTCTATAGGTATAGACAACCTCACTCTGTCATCTACGGCAAAGCTAATTTTTTCTATCTTATCTTTGTATTTTGCTACTTTTTCTTTTAACTTTGATAGGTCTAACTCTAACTCCTCTATATCTCTTATTTCCTCATCTCTTTTATCAGATTTGAAGCTTATAAGCTTATCGAGCTCCCCTATGTGAGTTAGCGTGTTTTCTTTATAAGTGATTTGTATTAAAAGCCTAGGGCTGTGTCCAAACTTAGACCTTGAAATGACATCCGTTGAGCCTTTATGCCCTAACCACATAGCTTTTAGCATGTCCTCTATGTCCTCATCCTTCAGATTGGTATCTTTGGCGGCTTTTTCGTTGGCAATACCGTAAAATGCTATAAGAGAATAAGGCAATACATAAACCTCTGTCATTGTTCCTTGCCCTTTACCCTCACCAGAAGGCATTACAGTAGTTCCCTTCACCAACTCCATCTTAACCCTATGTAAAGATCTACCAAATTTAAACTGAACAGGACCAGTAAAAGATGCTGCTTGCTGAGCTTCATCAGCTTCTTGTTCTTCCGATTCATTAGATTTTTTCTTGGACTTTTTGGCGTTTTTAAGAGCAAAGGTCCCTCCAAAGAGCCTTATATCTATACACCTTTCTAAGACCTTGGCATAATCGTTTTCGTATGTAGAAAATATATCTTCTTTGCTTGATAGCTTGCCATTTTCTTTTCTTTCTTCCCTTATGAAAACCTCGTATCCCATATCTAAAAGCTGATCTCTTATTGTCCTTTTTAGCCTAACGTCGGTAACGTAGTTTATACCCGTTTCCTCGTCAATCCTTGGCTTATTTTCATCCAAGGGGTCTCCATTTGGGTTTGCCCAAGACACATCGTAAACAAACAAAAACTCACGCCTGTTCTTCATTGTTTTCCTCCTTTTTAACAAAAATAAATTTTTTACTTATAGCATCAT
>NZ_JBMFST010000104.1:0-1700 GCF_049967395.1 Hydrogenobaculum sp.
ACAGAAATTAACGTTAATTTTCTCACAAAAATATTATAACATAGTTATATCTCTATACCGTATTCTTTTATCTTGCGCCAAAGCGTTGTCCTGTGCATATTAAGAATCTTTGCGGCTTCAGCTTTGTTCCCATTTGTTTGTTTTAGGGTTTTTACTATCAAATCTTTTTCTGTTAAGTTTTCTAAAAATACATCAAAATTAGAAGCTAGAAACTCAGGAAGATCAGGGGCGTCTATGTAATCGCTCTTGGTCATTATAACGGCGTGTTCTATGATATTCTCTAGCTCTCTTACATTGCCAGGATAGTCGTATTTTAAAAGCAACTTGATGGCTTCCGATCTTATCGATTTTACACTTTTTTTATGAATTTCGGAAAATTTTTCTAAAAATCCTCTTACAAGCGTTGGAATATCTTCCTTTCTATCCCTTAGTGGCGGCAAGGTTATATTGACAACGTTTAACCTATAGTAAAGGTCTTCTCTAAAAAGCCTATTTTTAATAAGTTGCCTCATATCTTTATTTGTAGCAGCTATTATTCTAACATCCACCTTTAAAGTTTTATTATCTCCCAACCTTTCTATCTCTTTTTCCTGAATTAAATTTAATATCTTAGCTTGTATAGACAACGGCATATCACCAATTTCGTCTAAAAAAAGGGTACCTTCGTTTGCTAGCTCCACTTTGCCTACTTTGTCTTTTATAGCACCAGTGAAAGCTCCTTTGACATAACCAAATAACTCTGATTCTAAAAGGTTTTCTGGTATTGCAGCGCAATTTATTTTAACAAAAGGCTTATTTCTTCTGGGAGACAAAAAGTGGATATACTTTGCCAGAAGTGTTTTACCTGTTCCGGTTTCCCCCTCTATCAACACGTTTACATTGTGTTCTGCAACATATTTTGCGATATCAATAGCCTTTGATAATTTCGGGCTTTTTGTATGAAATTCATTTTCAGAAAAACCGTAAAACATGTTTTGTTCTGGCAGTATGTAAAAAGATATTATGTAACCCTCATCTCTAAAAGCAGACAACATCAAAGATGCTTTTAACTTCCCACAATAAGTTTGAATATATATGTCGTTTCTTTTGTCTAAGGCTGGCATTTGTTCTAAGTCTATTCCAAGAATTTCTTTAACATGGTGTCCTATAGCATCTTTTGTGTCAAGGTTACATAATAGTTTCTTAGCGCTATCGTTTAAGTTTATAATCTTACCTTCTCTATCTACAACTATTATACCTTCTACAATGGAGTTAAATATTTTTTCAGTAAACTCTTTTTGTTTGTGAACATCTTCCATGTAGTGTATAACTCTGCTTACGTCTCTGAAAATTTCTATTACACCGTAAAATTCAGTTTCCATAAAAATAGGGTTCATAGAAAAGCAAACCCTTTTATTAGACAATTTGACATCATATATGTTTATATTTCTATTTTCTTCTTTGGCTATTTCCAATGGGCAATTTTCACATATGTTGTAAAGCCCATAGCAACTTTTGTTTAGAGCAATATCTGGAAAAAAGTTTTTAGCACTTTTGTTAAAGTAGACAATTTTCTTGTCTTTAGATACTATTATTACACCATCTGATATGTTTTCAAATAGATTAAAGTTCAAGAACATATAAACATATTATAACTCAAAGATTGAGGGTATTTCACTCATCATTGTTATGCTTTTCTCAAAAGCGCTCATATATTTCAT
>NZ_JBMFST010000105.1:0-1668 GCF_049967395.1 Hydrogenobaculum sp.
GACATTTTGAAAAATCGCTGTTATGCTATTAAAAGTGAAATTTTCAGGAGGTTAAAGAATATGCGAAAAATAGAAAGTAAAACCCTTTTAAGTGAAGTTGTGTTGGCATAAGACATGATAGTTATGTCTCGCGAAACCAATGCTTGTAAGATTAGATATTATTGCAACGTATCGTTTGGAGCTTTTCATAAAAACAAATGTATAATATCATAGATATAGGATGTAGATGGGGATTTGCTGATAGGTTTATTAAAAACATAGATAAGCTTAACATTTTCGGCTTTGATCCAGATGAAGAAGAATGTAAGACGTTGCAAGCAAAATACAATCACCCGCATATAAGACTCGTACCTTTTGCCCTTTCTGATGATTTAAGAGAGTACAAGCTCCATATCACGGAAAATCCCGGATGTTCTTCTATCTACAAACCAGATGACTTTGTTTTAAACACATTTTTATGGTGCGGTGGGCAAAAACCAAAATCCGAAGCTTATATCAAAACAATCACACTAGACCTTTGGGCTAAGGAAAACAACATATCTTCTGCGGATTATATAAAAATAGACGTACAAGGAGCAGAGCTTGATGTGTTAAGAGGAGCAAAAGATATTTTAAAGACCACCTCTTTCATAGAGATAGAAGTAGAGTTTAACCCACTGTACGAGGGTATACCTCTTTTTTCCCATATAGATTTATTTTTAAGAGATCAAGGTTTTGTGCTCTATAGGTTTTTGGATTTAAACCACTACGGTGTATTTGGAGAAAAAGAAGCAATTTTAAAAGATTTTGAACTAAACTTCGATGCCATTGTTGTAAAAGCACCCATGAGAGGCGGACAGCTTTATTGGGGTGATGCTCTTTACGTAAAAGAAACCATTGCAAAAGGAAAGTTATCAAGCGAAGAGCTTGAAAAAACTATAGAACTTGCAAATATCTTAGGATATTTTGACATAGCAAGAAGGCTTGAAGTTTTTAGAGCTTTTAAAAACCAAACCGATGTAGATTTTCTACACTTTCAAGGAATGCTATCAGAACATTCAAACATTGAAAGATTAAAAGAGATAGAATATCTGAAGCACCAATTGGAAATTTATAAATCAAAAGCTCAAAGATCTCAAGAGTTAGAAGATGAGCTAAATCAAACCAAAGAACAGCTAAACTCCGTATTAAATTCTCGCTCCTGGCGTATTACCAAACCAATAAGAGAGTTTAAAAAGTTTTTAAAATCACTTTTAAGCTAAAATATGGTATAATAAAAACCATGAAAAAAGCACTAATAACAGGTATAAGAGGACAAGATGGGGCATATCTGGCTAAGCTTTTGCTTGAAAAAGGCTATGAGGTTTACGGGGCTGACAGAAGAAGCGGAGATTCTTCCAACTGGCGGTTAAAAGAGCTTGGCATTGAAAAGCATGTAAAGATTGTCTACATGGATTTATTGGAGCTTACAAATATAAGACATGTTATAAAAGATGTTATGCCAGATGAGGTTTACAACTTAGCAGCCCAGAGCTTTGTAGGTATATCTTTCGAACAACCACTACTTACCACAGATATAGATGCTATGGGAGTTTTAAGGCTTTTAGAAGCCATAAGAGATATAAAACCAGATGCAAAGTTTTATCAAGCCTCTACATCGGAGATGTTTGGAAAAGTAAAAGCCATACC
>NZ_JBMFST010000106.1:0-1659 GCF_049967395.1 Hydrogenobaculum sp.
CTTCTGCTTATTACAATAGATACGGTAAATATATAAATTACGGTGTATCTTACAATTATACAAAAAGACCTGGGTTTATTGCTCAGGCAGTTTTTCATAAAAACCCTTTTAAAATAACTGCTGGTTTTTGGTATGAAAGAGCGGATCTAGAAAATTTCAGTACAAATTTTAAATTAAACAACTTTTCCAACGGAAATTACAACACAACTTTTAATTATTATGGTTATATAGATAAAGTATACACAACCACCCAAACACCTTACGCTATCTTTGATTTAAAAGATTTTCATGGTTTTGATTTTGAGCTTGGTTTAAAGTATGCACAGGTAAAAAGAGATTACAAAGAATTTAACACAAACAAATTACCTTACTTACCAGACGATGATATATATAACTACCCTCTTACTATAAATCCAAGTCAATCCTATGTAAAAACCTACAGAAAGTTTTTACCAAGCATAAATATAGGCTATAAGATAAACAGCTACCTTTATCCATATTTTAACTATGCAAAGAATTTCCAAGTACCAGCTAGCTATCAAGGTTCTCCACCCAAAGGCACTACGATACAGCAGGTGATAGACAACTTATCCCCAGAGCAAGCAGATTCTTACGATGTAGGCATCAATATTAGTCTTGGAAACTTTTTAATAAAACCAGATATATACTATGTAGATTACAAAAACAAGATTGTATACTTCACAGAGCCAAACAACCCTAATATAACATATCCTCAAAGCGTAGGTAAGGTAAAAGCATATGGTGGAGAGCTTGAAATTTTAGGAAGTCTTATGAAAAACCTATCCATTGTAAGCTCTTTTTCTTACAATAGAGCAAAATTTGAAAACGGTTACTATTCTGGAAGCACTTATCTAAATGTGACAGGCAATCAGCTTCCAAACACACCTAAGTATATGGGGAAACTGGGTTTAGACTACAAGCTTTATGGATTTGACATATTCCCATATTTAATATATGAAAGCTCAAGATACGGTGATTCCACAAATACCCAAGAAATACCATCTTACGTTGTAGCAAACTTAAACATTTCAAGAGACTTCTATGTATTTGGGAAAAAGTTCTACGGATTTTTAAATGTATTAAACCTTACCAACAAAACATACATAGGTTATATAGGCACTGGTGATACATCAGGTACTTACTATGTAGCGCCACCTATAACTATATCTGCCGGGATAAGGGCATATTTTTGAAGCTTCTTTTTCATACAGTATATGGGAAGGGGAGAAGGGATTTCTTAATAAAAAATTAACATAAGTTTTTTAGAATATTTGAATAGAAAGGAGGATTAGATGGATTTAGAAATACTTCATAAGGCTGTTTTTGTGATAATGTTTGTAGTATTCGTTATTTCTAACTATGTTATAGTGTATAAGTTCATACAGATAAGTAAGACAAAAAATCAAATAAATCAGGCTACAGAAAAAGAAGCATACAAGCTCATAACAAAATTAAAGAGTAGTATGTGGATATTGGATTTTGGAGTAACATCAGGGCCTTTGCTTGGTCTGCTTGGAAGTATATTGGCTTTGATAGAGTCATTTGCTAACTTGGCATCTAGAGGTATTTCAAACCCAGTGGTTATAAGTAAATCTATAGGGTTTGCCCTTGTGGCTACTGCTTTTGGGATATGCTTAG
>NZ_JBMFST010000107.1:0-1658 GCF_049967395.1 Hydrogenobaculum sp.
ATTTCCGTAATATTTATAGAAGTGATACCACTGGGCTTTATCTACTGGCCAACCTTTAAACCAATCGGACAAGTCCGGTATCACGTCCACGATAGTGTATGTAACGGCTAGCACTATGAACATAAGCCACATAATAATAACCATCAAAGGTATCTTGTTTCCCTGATATCCACCTACTTTATAATCTGGCTCAGCAGGTGTCAAATATCTTTTTTTAGCATCAGCCATAATTACACCTCCGTATGCTCAATCCTATCGTATTTTTTATCCATATCTATCATATCAAATTTAGAGGCCTCTATGTTGTTAAACTCGCCTCTCAAAAAAGCCCACATAAAAAACGAAGCAAAGGTCAACATGCCAAATAGATACGTTGTAGTAATAACTATAAATACAGAGTGAGCATCGTCGCTGGCAGAAGTCCCCACTATAGCCCAGCTTATAAGCCTATAGGAGAACGGAATACCAGCCATTAGCACTACCGCAATAACCATTGTTATTAAGAATATTTTTCTTCCCTTACTCATTGCGATGCTCCCGATGGTGAAGCAGCTTTATTGCTATTTGTAGAGTTTGAGCTTGATGAAGAGCTTGAGTTGTTTGAGTTTGAAGCACTAGGCGAAGAATTGCCCGAGTTGCCAGCACTCATCATAGCCGCTTGCATAGCCTGAGGGTTTTGCTGCTCTTCTTGTACCTCTTTACGCCATTCATCAAAGAACCTTGGTCTATACCAGCTACCCAACCATTCAAGATAAGTGATCACAGCCAAACCATACTTAGTTGGTTCTGGGTTTAAAGATGCATAAGCGTCATTTGGATTTGCTGGTGTCAAAACTGGTTTACCGTCTTTTAAGTCTACAAACTTAGCAAACCTTGGCATTATAGAACCGGGCACTGTATACTGAGGATTTACAAAGTGCGCCAAGTGCCATTCTGCACCCTTTTTACCAGCTTCTCTTATAAGGTCTGGACCTTTTCTTTCTGTACCAAAAAGGTGAGGTAAGAACAACGTATTGTCATATTCGCTTGGTACAGATACGTGACCGTAGTAAGCTGGCTCGTTAGATACCGGTCTTACAAATTGAGAGTGGCACTGCCAACATCCTTCTGCCATATATATCCATCTGCCATCGCTTATAGCCTGAGCTACCCCTTTTATAATCTGTTTTTGCACTGCAGGAGGAGCCGTGTAGAAATATTGGTCCGGAACATTGTAATATTTTTTCCACAAGTTTGGATACATAGCTAAAAGCTGAATAATCTCTGGAAATTGTCTCTTATAAAAGCCTTCAGCTACCACTTGATCTTTGGTTTTCATCTTGCTGGTACCACCAAGCACCATTATAGGTAAAACACCTTGGATGAAGGTACCAGTTACAAAAAACCCTATACCAGCCAAGAAGAATATAAAAGCCCATCTTTCGTGTATCGCTCTTCCACCGGATGCCATAGTTTATTCCTCCTTAAGCCGTTGCCACTTTTGTAGAGGCTTGATACGCTCTTCCTACAGCCATTGTCTTCAATATGTTGTAGAAGTAAGCTATATAACCTATGAATATGAATATTCCAGAAGCTGTACGTACCCACCAGAATGGTTTGCCAAGGTCAACAGAGTCTATAAAAGGTACTTGAGCTATCCAAGCAAAACCTTCTGCTAT
>NZ_JBMFST010000108.1:0-1606 GCF_049967395.1 Hydrogenobaculum sp.
GTTAGCTAAATCCTTTAAAAGGAATTCACCTTTTTGTGCTTTGTACACAACAACATTCTCGAAACCAACACCGTTGGTTTTTGTCTTCAACAAGTCTTTTACTGCCATAGCTACTACCTCCTTAAAAAATTTCAACTTAAACTCAATAGGACGTCCACACGGACGCAGTTAAAACATGTCGGGCTTATACAAGCCTATTTCTTTGAGGATATCTTCCAGTATCTGGTCTTCCTCGCTTACGTTTGGCGTAAGCTCTTCCATTTCAGACAACAAGAGTTCATGAGCGAACTCTTCTAACGTGGTCATTACGCCACCATCATACACTACACCTTTCTCAACATCTACTCTCATAGACACCTCCTACAAGCTTTTACAACACAAATAGATTTTCAACAACACTAGATAGAAGCTCGCCTACGAGCTTAGCACCTACAAAAGCAACGGGAACAACACATAAAGTTAGAACTCCAAACATACAACATACCTCCAACAGAAAAATAGATTTCAACAAAGATGGACAGACCTTAAAAGCCTGCAAAAAGACAGTCCTTCTTGGACTCAACGAAAAAGACGTCTTTCGACGCACTCCAAAACCAAATTATGGAAATAAATATAACACATTTTGGGTATATCGTCAAGTGATTTTACTTGACAAATGAGTTGATAAGAGATATAATATTTACATGCAAGCCAAACATGTTGTGTTTTATTTGACTAGAAATGAACGCTTCGGAATACCACAGATATCTGGAACACAATCAGAAGTAGAGCAGTATCTCAATCAAACGCAAGGTATTCTATACCGCATACCAACGACACTGTATCCTGACGAAGACCGTGTAATGAATATCTATGGAGTGAAAATGCTTTTTAGATACGTGCGTGGTTATATTTTGGTAAGAAACTTCTCGAGTGCTTTTAATCGCTTTCTTTACACGCAAAAGCAAAACGGGTTTTTTTCGCTTCCCATATATCCAGCTTTTGATGACCCTTACATAGCTAGATTTGTAATGAGTATAGATTACAACGGACATCAAGAAAATCTTTGGATAGGGTTAAAAAGATGAGTAGGTGTTTTTTCAAAAACAAATCACTGGCAGAGCTTGAAAAGGCTTCATTGATACGAGAAAAAGCTAAAACCTTAAGCGTTTTATCGAAAAACGCTAATTCTAAGCAAGAACTGTCTAGTGTGCTTCATCATGCTAGACTTTCACGTAGAGATTTGCTAAAAACGCTTGGCTTACTAAGTTTAAGCATTACAAGTGAGCCTGTTTACAATCTTATACTCTCTAAGCCTGCTTATGCTAGGGGATTTGATTTTAATGCGATAGCTGGGCTAATAGATGTGTCGTGTGCATTCTGCAATATAACAGGGCTTTGCATGAGAATACATCATGGAGAACTTCAGTTTGGACCGAAAATCGTTTATCGCTTACCGTATGGCTTTATGGAAACGGGAGCTGCTTTTGAGTTTGGAGCTTCTGCACCTGTGTTTGGCGGCTTGTCAACTGTGTTTGCGTCGTTTGCAAGAGCCTTGCTCCCTTTTATACCACAAGGGGGAAAAGACATAGAGTCTTACAACGGCGGACAAACCAACATGGAACTT
>NZ_JBMFST010000109.1:0-1592 GCF_049967395.1 Hydrogenobaculum sp.
CATAAAATTTACAAAGTCTGGTTCTTTAGAAAAATAAATATACCTTAATATAAGGGTCTTTGCTAAACTATAATCTTTGTCCCAAAAAGAGTATGTAATACTTTTTTCTATAGCTTCCTTCTTCAAGCTTGTTGGAAGGATGTTTATAGTATTTTCTATACATTGTATATCGTGATTTTTTACGCAACTCATTAGAACATCGCTATAGTGGCTTCTCACAAAGGATTTGTCTTTTTCTAGCTCCTTGAAATATTTTGATAAACAAGCTGTATGATGTAGATAATTACATAAATCATATATTAGGATCTTTTGTTTGCTTGTTTTGTTTTTCATATTAAGAAGCTTGTTTGTTAGAGCGTTAAGTTCGTTTTTGTCATTTAAATACATAGCCATGGCTACCGCCTTTTCTATTATGTTTATGTCATTTGTATAATAGGCTAATTTATAAAGCGCCAAAGCTTCTGTTTGTTTTAAATCCATTGCCAAGCTTTCTCTGTAAACTGTTATTATGGCTTTTCTTGTGGGATTTCTTCTCATATAGTCCATCAAATATTTTGCCATCGTCTTTTTAATCAAAGCTCTTTTTGTAGGATCTTTTGTAGAAAAATACTCCTCTTTCAATACATAATACTCTAAAAGCGGTAAAGCTTTTAAATTATAACCTCCTTTTTTTATGGCTAAGAGTAAACCTTTAGCTTCTTGATATCTATAGGTTTTGATATAGTAAACCAACATCTTTTCTAAGATATCATCGCTTATTTCATGATGTTTTATAAGATTTTCAATATATAATCTCTTTATATAATTTCCACCTATGTTCAATTTATTTAGAGTTTCAAGTATATAGTGTTTAGGAAATAAAATATAAGCTATTAATACAATAAATACAACAAAACCTAAAATCTCTTTGTAGTTAAAAACTTTACTTACAAATAACTTCTGATTTCTCATATCCTTTAAAATCTTTTTTCCCTTTTACGATCCAAATACCATTATCATTGTAAACGTGGGCATCGCTTGATTTGCAGTATTTTGCCTTTATTTTAGCTAAAAGCGGAATATAACTTTTAAAAACTATAAGCATGCTACTATTTTCCCTTTTAAATCTTTTCACTATTCCGTTAGCATAAATAAGGTACAAGCTCTGAGGAGTGTTTGTAAAAACAAGCCTGTAATCACCAGACCCATCCAAGTAGATATATCTTTTGTTATTTATATCGGAATAGCCCACTACACCAATAGACTTATTTAAATCCGGATACCCCCACGAGATGGGTACTCTTAAAGTCCTAGCATAACCGTTGTTCCTTATTATAAAACCGTTTTTAATCCTTATAATAGCGGTTTCTCTTCCATCAAGCACAATCTGGTCGTATTGGTAAGGAAATATGGGTATAGGATGCTTAGACAAAGCATAATCGTATACTTTTTTTAAGGAGTTTAAGGAAGCAACGGTATCTGCAGCATAAAAATGATAATATATGGTTAGTGGTTTTATTCTTCTTGGCTTGTCTGTTAGTTTAAACGCTTGAATTACATTTAAAAAACCCCACGGCACTTTCATACCATGAGTATATATAAAATCATTTTGT
>NZ_JBMFST010000110.1:0-1426 GCF_049967395.1 Hydrogenobaculum sp.
TTAAAATGTAATTCAATACTTGCTTTATATACTCTAGGATCTTCTTTTAAAAGTTCAAGGCATCTAATAGAATAATAATGTTTTTCAACAGTATCAGCATTCAAAAACGAGTTTATAATATACTGAATAGTTTTATTGGATATACCCTTATCAAATGCCACAAGCGTTCTTATAGCATAATAAGTATCATAAGTATTTGACTCTTCCAGATACGGATGCCTATAAAACGAATACCCACCATCGCTACATAGTTTAGATTCCACATACTCTATAGATTTTTCAATCGCTTTTTCCATCTTTATATATCACCAAGCAATCAGCTATTATCATAAGTATATTTTTATCTTTTAACCTATCTATTACTTCGCATATCTTATTATCTTCATCTACTGTATCTATTCTAATACCCATATTATAAGATTCCATTTCTATAAAAATATTTGAAATATTTTTTGAAGGTCCGTAAGAGTATATAGTTTTAAAAACTGTAGCTCCAGATATACCTAACGATTTTAAAAGCCTAAAAATGTAGTCAACAATATTTTCATTTTCTATCTTATCATTTTCTTTAACGTATATACTAAGCCTTTTCATCTTATTATCTCTACCTCTTCAAGTGTTATAAGTCCAGTGTTTAACTCTTTTAAAATATCTTCTAAAATAGGAAGTATATTTTCTATATTTTCTTTGGAGTCAACTATTTCTATAGATATAGGTTCATTTTTTGAAAAAATGCCATGCTCATGAATCTTTTTAGATTTTCCGTATCCTTCTACAGCTTTAAATACGCTTAAGCCTGATATATTGCTTTCTAAGCAAACGTCAGCTATATACTCAAAAAGCGGTTTGCCTTTATATCTTGTATTAAACTCCACTATAATTTTTAAAAGATATCCTTTCATAGGCGTTCTCCTATTATCCTACCAAGCCAAACAAACAAAAACCCTAAAATATTTGTTCCTAATATGTAATATAAAGCTTTTAGATACTGACCCTCTGCCAAGAGTCCAAAACCTTCCAACGTAAAAGTAGAAAACGTTGTGTAACCACCAAGTACTCCTGTTATCAAAAGAAGCCTTACGCTTGGTGGCGTGTTCAGGGTTTCTACCAAATAAACGCTTAAAAAGCCTATGGCAAAAGCTCCAGAAACATTTATTAGAAAAGTACCTAAAGGAAAGTTTGGTACATGTTTTTGGACAAAACTTGCAAAGATATATCTTATCAAAGCTCCAATGCCACCGCCTACAAGCACCGCAAGATAGTTCATAAAACCTCCTACTAATATAGCTTGTAGGCGTTATCAGCCCATTTTGAGGTGGGCGGTTAAAGGAGAACGCCATCTCCTATATAAAGCAAATTCTACCATTAAAAAACTAAAAATTCTATGCTTAAAATCATTGTATATATAAAAATTTTTTTATATAAT
>NZ_JBMFST010000111.1:0-1421 GCF_049967395.1 Hydrogenobaculum sp.
TACAGATTTTTATGATTTTGGGAGCTTTTGTGGCTCAAGGTATATTGTATATATTAGATAACAATATAAAGCAAAACATAGATATCTATATGAAGGTGTCTCATTCTGAAGTAGAGCTTTACAAGCTTTTGACAGATGTCCTTACTTTAAAAAATGCCTATACCACTATAATGCTAAACCCTTCAGACCAAAAAGCGCACAACATGTACAACAACGCTTTAAAGAATATAAACACCAAGATTAAGCTGATTCAAGATGAAACTCTGAAGAACTATCTAAACAATTTTATAGCTTTTACAAACGAAGTTGTTAACAACATAAACACCAACAATCAAAACTACTACATAGGAAAAAGCATAGAGGTTCAAAGTAAGATATGGGTTCCGTTGAGAAAACGCTTTGACATGCTTATAAAAACTAATGCTTCTTCTATATTAGAGAAAGAGGTATACATTAAAAATCATATAGATTCTATTACAAAATACATATTTTTCGCTATAATGAGCGTGGTAGCATTTTTAGTTATTTTTAATTATTTTATGGAGAAAAGCATCCAAAACGACGTAGAGAATCTAGAAAAGCTTATAAAGGAAACCACGGATAAAATGGAGCTAAACGTATCTTTTGATATAAACAAGTTTAAAGGTGAAATACAAATTATCGCAAAGTCTTTGGCTATTTTTATAGATGAGATAAACAAAGCTATATCTGGCATCAAAGAAGTCTTTTACAATATATCTGAGGGAGATTTGACAAAAAAGATAGATTTGGAATCCAAAGGTGACGTGAAAGACCTTATAGAGTTTGTAAACATATCTATGGACAAGTTAAGAGAGGCATTTAAGAATATAGAAAATAGCGTAGAACACATGGCAGAGGTACAAGCCCAAATATTTGGTATAAGTATGGATTTAGATGATTCAAAGGCGCTTCTAACAGATCAAGTAGAGCATATCAAAAATGCCACCGACCAGACATCTATAGCTATAAATTCTATAGCTGAAAATACCCAAGAAGCTAAAAACATTACAAAAGAAGTAATAAATAGTTTAGAAATAGGAAAGAAAGAGCTTTTAAAAACCCAAGAAGCTGTAAAAACTATAGAACAGATGGGAAAACAAATAGATGTAATCACAGAAAATATCCTTTTCATAGCAGAACAGACAAACCTGCTAGCTTTAAATGCGGCAATAGAAGCAGCAAGAGTAGGAGAACAAGGTAGGGGCTTTGCAGTGGTGGCAGATGAGGTGAGAAAATTAGCAGAGAGGACCGGCGGTTTTGCTAAAAATATATCAAATCTTACCACATCAATAGCAGAAGCTATAAAAACAGGCGCTGAGCAAGTGGAAAACCTAGTAAAACAATATGAGAATATATTACACATATCAGGTTTATCCGCTGAGATATCCGACAAAATAGCA
>NZ_JBMFST010000112.1:0-1394 GCF_049967395.1 Hydrogenobaculum sp.
TTTTAAAAGCCAGGTACGATGATAAGGAAAAAAACAAGGATTTATACTATGAAATAAATAAATGTATTCAAAGATACAGAAAAGATTTGGAAAAATACCAATTCAACACTATGATAGCATCAGCTATGGAGTTGTTTAACTATTTACAAGATTTTAAGCCAAGCAACGACGAAGATAAGCATACTTTAAAAGAAGGCGTTTTAACGCTTTTGAAGATGTTGTATCCAATGGCTCCTCATATAACAAGCGAGCTGTTTGAGATGATAGGTTACGATAAAGAGATAAAATTACCAGAACTTGATGAAACCGCTCTCCTAAAAGAAAAGATAGATATCCCAGTGCAAATAAACGGCAAACTAAGAAGTACTATAACTATACCAGCTGGAGCTGATGAAAGTTTAGCTTTACAAACGGCGTTGCAAGACGATAAAATAAAAAAATATATAGATGGTAAAGAGATAAAAAAGGTTATTTTTATAAGAGATAAACTCCTTAATATAGTAATATGAATATCGGACAAAGATTGAAATACATAAGAGAATCAAAGGGTATTTCAAGAAGAGAATTGGCAAAGATGATGGGAAAGGATGAAGTGTCTTTTGAGCAGTACCTATACAAATTAGAATCTGGGAAAATCTTAAATCCTGGTATAGAGCTTGTAGAATCGATATCAAGAGCCCTTGGTATAAGTCCAAAAGATTTGTTGGAAAAACAAGAGGAGCACAGTGATATTGAGACTGTTTTTGCAATACCTATTGTAAATGTAAAAGCGGGAGCCGGCAACCCTCTTTATGCAGAAGAATACATATATGTAAACGATATAATACCATCAAAATATCTAAGCGCTATAAAAATAAAAGGTGACTCTATGGAACCGATTATAAGAGATGGAGAATATGTCATAATAGACACATCTTCTAAAGATATAATAAACGGCAAAATATACGTTATATCAGATAAAGATGGTGGGCTTTTGGTGAGAAGGATATATAAATTAAACGACGGGTTTTTCAGGCTTTTACCAGAAAATGAAGCTTATAAAAGCCAAGATGTGAAAGCAAGCGAGATAAGAATAATAGGTAAAGCTATAAAAGCGGTAAGTCCTTCCAGAAAATTGACTTAAGAATATCTATAAACTATCTTACCTTTATATATAGTATAAAATACCTTAGAAGTAAGTATACTATTTAAAAAAGGAGAATTTGAAGATTTAGAAGGATTTATGCTCTCGTCAAATAACCATTCATGACTTTGGTGCCATAAAACTAGGTTTGCCAAAGCTCCTTCTTTTATTGTATTATCAAAGCCGAGAATCTTGGCAGGGTTTTTAGACATAAGAGTTATCAAGTTTTTAACATCTATAATACCATCTTTTACAAGACTCATCATGATTG
>NZ_JBMFST010000113.1:0-1282 GCF_049967395.1 Hydrogenobaculum sp.
AGATGTAATACCTGCAAGCTTTTTAAGAAAATAAGACCTATAAAAAACATGGATGCTATGACCGTCTTTTGGTGGACAACTTGTTTTCAAAGGGCTAACTACCAATATCTTCATACACTCTCAAAACATCCTCTGGCTTTATAAACTTCATACATATATTGTCTTCGCAAAAAGTTTTAGTACAACCATCTCCATTATAATTACAGGGGACTTCTTTTCTTATAACCCTCACATTGTTGTTTAGATTTAAAGGTTCCCAATTGCCTACCCTAGTGATACCACTGTACATAGCTATTGTCTTTATTCCAAGCATAGCGCTTATGTGGGTAAGCCCGCTATCAAGCCCTATAAAAGTATCGGCATTTTTTATAATGTCAATAGCCTCCATTATGCTTGTTTTGTTTATTAAATTATCAACTCTTTCTATATCTAAGTTATATTTTGAAGCTCTTTCTTCTGATGTTTTTCCAAGCAATACTATATTTTTGCCATATTTTGATAAAATGTACTCTATTAGCTTTATATAATAATCATCTGGCCAATCTTTTGGCTGAGCACCAGTACCTATCCCTATAGCTACGTAATCTTTTAAATCTTTATACTTTTTGCCTTCTAAGTTTATATAATGCTCTAAATTTTTTATAGTAGGCCTTGGTATGTCAAGATATTCCAAAAATTTAAAATATTTTTCTGTTATATGGGCTTTATAATCATAGCTAAGAACTACATCTAAAAGAAAACCAAACCCAAACACGTCAAATCCAATGAGGTATTTTTTGTCAATAAGATAAGAAAGCGGTATAGAGTGAAAATAGCTCCTTGCATCAAAAACTATATCTGTTTTTATGCTTTTAAAAACCTTGAACGCTTCATACCAAGAAATATTTTCGCCCCTTGAAAAAGATGGGTGAGGTACTTCATATACATAGTCCAATAGCTTTATGCTTTTTGCAAACTCGTATGTGTAAGAATTTACCAAAAGATTTATCTCGCCTTTAAAATACTGCCTCAGCCCATCGATCATGGGAAGCATGAGCGCTATATCGCCTATATGTCCCATATTTACTATGGTAATGGAGTTTATATCTTTTAAGTTAATTTTTATATTTTTATTTCTATTAAAAAAATTGTATCCAATAAAATCTATAATACTTTTTATTTTTATGCTTCTTTTATTCTTAGATTCATATTTTATTTTCTTGTAGCCTTTCATATCACTTTTAAGCTTTTAAGATAATGCTCTATCCCAGATTCCAAATCGTACTTTGGCTCATAGCCAAGC
>NZ_JBMFST010000114.1:0-1244 GCF_049967395.1 Hydrogenobaculum sp.
GGTGATAAAATTAATTTACACAATTTTAAGTATAGGGCTCATCTTAAGGCTATCCAGTTCTTTACTGTTTGCCCCCTGCATAACAGTAGGAGTTATTATATTTACTTTAAATATCTCCATCTAAACCTCCGCTACATTTATTTTATCACAATTTTTACTGTTTCTAATCAAGTAAGCCCACCGCAACTCTTTATTTCCTCCCATACCAGATGATTTCATCACTTTCCCTTCCACTATCATATCATATAAATACACAAAAAATTAGATTTTCTGACTTAGTTTACTGATTATTAGATATAACCTTACAGCTTTTGTTTTCTTTGAAGAAGGATATCATACTTTTCAAATAAGCACCAGATTTTTCAAGGATATTTAGGTTTCCCACCACTACGAAAAGATGTTTAGCCCTTGATATGGCTACGTTTAATAAGTTAGGACTGCTGTTGAAGAATTTTACTTTACCAAGTTGGTCTTCCGAGAAAACAACAGTAGAGAATATTATCACAGGGAATTCTTTACCTTGAAACTTATGCACTGTACCTATTTCTATATTTCTGTATCTGCCAAGACTTCTTCTTATATAAATCTCTTGGTCTAAAAACGGTGTTATTATGCCTATATCCTTTTCAGTGTACCCTGCTTTTATTAGATTATCTATTATGTTAGAAATAGCTAAAACCTCTCCTTTATTTGTCTTATCTGTAGGCCCACGCTCTCCTTTTACATCGTAAAACATAAGATGTATGCCTTCTTCATTCGTAAATTTCTTTAATTTTTCCAATGCGTCACCGCTGATAGGAGTGGTTTTTATATTCATATTTTTGTAACCAGCAAGCCTTTGGAAAAGCTCGGCTATTGGTTTTTGACATCTTCTATGCTCATCCAAGAAAACAGCTTGGCCTATATCGTCAAATTTACCGGTATCGCATCTAGCTGTTCTATGATAAACAGAAGTTTTGGTGGGCGAATATCTGTTGTAATAATAAAGCTTTTCATCTTCAGATATATTTTTCATCTTATAAAAAAAGCTGTTTTCATAGTAATCGTTAATAACAGATTCACTTAAAGAAACTACCGGAGGAAGCTGAAGAGGGTCTCCCACCGACACAACTTTTTCTGACAAAGAAACGATCGGGAAAGGTAAATATACGTTTGCCATACCAGATTCGTCCACAAAGGACAAATATATAGGATTTATATTCTTGCTTATGAGTACTTTATCAAACCCAGAAAACAGTTTTGGG
>NZ_JBMFST010000115.1:0-1237 GCF_049967395.1 Hydrogenobaculum sp.
CTTTACAAAAATATTGTGTATATAGAAAGTATGGAAAGTGTTAGTTTTGAGGCTTTTAAAGAAGAGATGATTGTAAAAACCCTTTCACCCATAACCGTTTATAGGACCTTTGAAAACGGTAGAAAATACTATAGATACTACGCTCCTATAGAAAAAGAGTTCGAAGAGCTTATAAAGGAAAATCTAAGAAAAAAATATCACATCATAACCGGTAAAGATATAAAAGAGTTTCCTATAAGCATAAGCCCTATAAATACTAAAAAAGTACTTTTAAAGTATGAAAATTTTCCCATAGAGGCTTACGATGGAACTTTTAAGATAAAAACAGATCCAGAAATGTTTAAGGTAATTTACGATGCTGGCTTTGGAGCTAAAAACTCTCAAGGGTTTGGTATGATAGAGGTGATAGAATGATAGAAAGTGTTTTTAAACTTGGAAAAATGTTTGGAGAAAACGCTGGTAAAAAAGACTACGACTATATAAAAGCTGAAAATGTAATAATAATTGAATTTGATGAAAACGGTGAATTTAGCAAGGTAGATCAGGAAAAATTTACTACGGAAAAGTTATCAAAGTATTTTTATAAAAAAGCAAAGGGTTCAAACCCACCAAGCCTTTCTCCTACTCTAAACCTAAACAAAGAGGTAGGTAAGACGCTTAGAAATCTTAAGACAATCTTGAAGAAGATATTAGATACTTTGGAGGATTTGCAAGACCAAAAAAGTATAACTCTTGTAAGCAATATATTAAAAGCCTTAGACCAAGAAGGCCTGGAAAATGTGATAAAAGAGCGCATGTCAAAAGAAAGCGCTATATTGACAATAAAAGTAGGGGATAAGTATGTGGGCGATATAGATTTTCTTGTTAAGGCTATTTTAACAGCTGCTTCCGATGAAGGGAAAGATAGTAAAAGTGTTGGTGTTTGTGCTTTTTGTCTCCAAGAAAAAGAGATAAGCGGGGACATATCGCCGTTTAAATTTTATACAATAGACAAGCCCGGTTATATAACAGGTGGGTTTAATAAAAAAGAAGCTTACAAAAACTTTCCAATATGTTATGAATGCAAGGATTATATAAAGATTGGAAGAGAGAAGATAGAAAACTTCTTGAAGTTTTCAATATATGGAAACACTTATTATATTATTCCTGATTTTGTAATTGAGGATGAATATGTTAAAAATGAGATTTTAAACATACTATTTAATCAAGATTTCAGAAACATCAAACTAACAGAATC
>NZ_JBMFST010000116.1:0-1192 GCF_049967395.1 Hydrogenobaculum sp.
AACAATATATCAAAGAAAGATTTAATTGGAGCACAATAGAAAAAGAATTGATTACGCATATAGATAATGTTTTACATGATTAAACAATCCATAATGGTAGGGGATTCCAAAGAAGATATGGAGTTTGCATCAAACTTAGGTATGTATTCAGTCTTGATTTCAAGCACCAATAGGCTTGATGTAAAAGCTCACAGAGTTTGCAAAAACCTAATAGAATTAATAGAAGGCGACTTTTTAGGCTTTTAGAGATTGGTATGTGATATAATACTTTGAATAAATGAAGTATTTAATTATAAGCTTTATTATAAGCCTTTTAACAAATCTTTTGCTGATAAAAGCCTCAAAGAGGATAGCAAAGCTTATCACAGACCATCTTCACGAAGGACCTCAGAAGTTTCACAAAAGACCGACACCTAGACTTGGAGGAGTGGGCATATTTTTAGGGTTTATAAGCGTTTGCATTTTTATAGCACTGAATAAACCAGATATAAGTCATCATTTTTTACTATTTTTAATATCCTCAATACCGGTCTTTTTGGCCGGGCTTTTGGAAGATATCACAAGGTCTATACCACCTAGAGCAAGACTTATCTTGATAAGCACAAGTGCCATGCTTGCTTTTTTTCTTTTAAAAGCCGATATAACAAGGACTGATATAAGTATATTAAATAACCTGCTTCATATAAAAATAATATCTTTTTTATTTACAATGTTTGCTATAGCTGGCCTTACAAACGCTATAAACATAATAGATGGTTTTAACGGTCTTGCTTCTGGTGTAAGTTTAATGATATTTATTGCTATTGGTTATGTAGCTTTTGAGAATAAAGATGTCTTGGTGCTAAATTTAGCAATGGCTATTGTAGGTGGTATTATTGGATTCATGCTTTTAAACTATCCATATGGCCTTATATTTCTGGGTGATGGTGGTGCATATTTTTTAGGATTTTCAATAGCTGTTTTATCTATATTGCTAGTCGAAAGAAATCCTCAAGTATCCCCTTGGTTTCCTGTTACGATAGCTATATATCCTATATACGAGACGCTATTTTCTATATATAGAAGAAAATTTCTGAAGAACACCTCACCTTTTAGGCCAGATAGCATGCATCTTCATACATTGTTGTATAAAACAATAACCAAAAAACTAATCAAAAAACACGATAAAGTATACAGAAACCCGCTTGCATCT
>NZ_JBMFST010000117.1:0-1111 GCF_049967395.1 Hydrogenobaculum sp.
CATATCTAAGATAAACTCCTTATCTGACCTTTTATACATATTTCAGCTCTTTTTTTATTCTTTCCTTTACCGACTTAATCTTTATACTTTCAATTCCACTTGGCGTTAAGATATCTACTTTCCTACCTAAGAGTCTCTCTAAAAACTCAACAAGTCCACCAAAATCTCTAAAACCACCTCTACCCTTTTCAAATTCAACAACTATGTCTATATCGCTGCCCTCTCTTAATTCATTTCTTGCGGCAGAACCAAACATACCTATCCTTTTTACACCAAACTTTTTTATCTGCTTCATATTGCTTCGTAAAATCAATATAACATCATCTTTATTGAGCACCTTGTCAACACTTCCCACAAGCAAATTATACCACATACTAATATTCTTGAACTCTTAACTTTGAATAGTTTTAAAGGGCTTTATCTACGCGATAATTGATAGAAAAAGTATTTATCAGAAGATAAAGAAATCTACATGGTAGGGATAGAGTTTCAAGAACAAGAGCGCAATATTGTAGGATTTTCTTGGGAAAATATCCAAAAGCACCTATCATAGAATATATGTTTTTAAACCCTGGCAGCCAGTATTCTACATCTGCATAAACATCTGCATGTTTTGCTCCGTGCCAAGAACCATTACCAGGACTTCCTCCTGCTGTATCTACAGGTGGAGTACCTTCATCGTTACCATTTGATGGAGCATATAATCCTATATTACCGTATATACCGCCATTTGTAAAGTTTCCAAGCATGGCGTAAGCTTCAGCGCCTTCTACTGTTGAATTACCATCAAATGGATCAAACAATGTATTATGAGTGGATAATGGATTTAGCTGATCCGGAACACCCCAGTTGCCTGGACCAGCTTGACCTACATCGTCAAAACCCACCATGTTTTCAAAACTTAGCCCATATGTAAAGTTTTTGTTATCAACGGTATGGTCTCCGCCGTTTAATATAACGTTGTAGCCAGCCAAAGAAGCAGCGTCACCATGGTCATTCCATCCGCCTATCTCTACCCACGCACCAAGATGAGGTGTAATCTCACCAGCTATATAAAGAGAATCACCTTTTACAAGGTTAAACGCATCCTTAGTTGGATATCCAGCCGGAT
>NZ_JBMFST010000118.1:0-1064 GCF_049967395.1 Hydrogenobaculum sp.
CCGGGAATCTTTACTCATTAGACGAAGGTGAAATAGTGTTTCCAAACGAGCCAATAGTGCAAGTAGAAGCTCCTATACTTCAAGCTCAAATAATAGAGACCTTTTTAATAAACACACTTCAGATATCTATTCTCGTGGGAACAAAAGCGTTGAGATGCTATAGTGTAGCTCCAAACAAGACGCTGATAGACTTTGGTATGAGAAGAGCCCACGGAGTAGATGCTGGTATAATAGCTGCAAGGAGTAGTTATATAGGGGGTTTTGCTGGAACTTCAAACGTTGTTGCTGGTAAGATGTTTGATATCCCAATTTACGGAACCATGGCACACTCTTTCATCATGGTCCACGAAACAGAAGAAGAAGCTTTTTGGAATTTTGCATCAGTTTATCCTGATAATACAATCTTTTTAATAGATACTTACGATACAATAGAAGGCGTTAAAAATGCTATAAAAGTTGCAAAGAAAAAAGGGATAAAAATAAAAGGTGTAAGGATAGACAGTGGAAACCTTTTGACGCTTTCAAGAGAGGTAAGGAAAATATTGGACAATAACGGTTTTAGAGATTCTATTATCCTTGCAAGCGGTGGGATAAATGAGTATAAAATAAAAGAGCTCTTAGAGAAAAAAGCTCCAATAGATGCCTTTGGAGTTGGAACAGAACTTGTCACCAGTGCCGACCTACCTTATTTAGACTGCGCTTATAAGCTGGTGGAGTATAGCGGAAAGCCAAAAATGAAACTAGGCTATAAAAAAATTACAATGCCTTACAAAAAACAACTTTACAGAGTTTTTAGAGATGGAAAGATGCTGAAAGATATAGTATCGCGTTTTGATGAAAACATACAAGACGGCGTAAAGATATTGAAGCTTTACGTAAAAGATGGAAAGCTTATAGAAAACATACCATCTTTGCATGAGATAAAACAAAAAACATTAACAAACTTTAAAGCAGTACCAGATATACTAAAATCTTTGACACAACATATAACCTTATTACCAGAAATATCGCAGCAGCTCTCAAAATCCATGGAAGAGCTTGAGAGCTCATTAAAAGCTTTATAG
>NZ_JBMFST010000119.1:0-974 GCF_049967395.1 Hydrogenobaculum sp.
AACCACGATTTTAATATAGCTTTATCTTTTTCCAAGATATCCATACAAATATTTTAACTCATATTTTTGAAAAAAATGTACGAGTTCAGTACATCGTGAACACTTACCACAAAAAAATTATAACACATATTTACAACCTTACTCCAGAATTGGATTCTTTATTTCCATAGGCTACTTCAGCAGGAGTCATATATCCTAAAGCATAATGTGGTCTTACAAAGTTGTATTTTTCTATGTACTTTCTTAAGAGGTTATTTAGATAATCTATAGGATACTCTGTACCTTCTATAAACCATAATTCTTCTTCTATAGTCCTTATAACTCTTTCAACATTGGCGTTTGTTTTAGGAGTCCTTGGATAGCTGTAGTAATGCTCTATACCTATTTCTCTAAGGTAACCCTCAAATTCTCCCATAAACTCTGTACCGTTATCTGTTTGTATTTTGGAGATACCAAATCCAAAATATTTCATAGCCTCTTGGATAAAGAGAGCTCGGGACTGTCTACTCTTTTGTGTAAATCTTTATGTGTGTTAAAATACTTTACTCTAAGGAGGTATTTATGAAAAGAAAGGGTAGACAGGTGACAAATCAGTAAGAGCTTTCAGAGCTCATTAGAACTATAGTGGCCAACACTGTAGGTAAAATGCTCCAAGCAGAATTGGATGAGTTCTTAGGGTATGAGAAATACGAGAGATCTGAAAATCCGAACTATAGAAACGGCTCTTATCCAAGGAAACTACAAACTCCTTATGGAGAGATAGAGATAGATATGCCAAGAGATAGGATGTCTTTGTTTGACCCTAAGATAGTACCTAAGAAAGGAAACACTTTAACAGAAGACTTGCAACACAAGATAATGATTATGTACTCTAAAGGGTTATCTACGAGAGATATAGTTGATATGCTAAATGACTTTTACGGTGTAGAACTATCTCCTTCTCTTATTTCAAGGCTAACAGATAAAATCATTCC
>NZ_JBMFST010000120.1:0-869 GCF_049967395.1 Hydrogenobaculum sp.
ATGGTGGTAACACCAGGTTTTATGGCGTATCGTCCAGGCATTGCTACAGCACCTTCTAATTGGACAAAGCTATATGCTTGTGGTACAGGGTATATTTTCACCAAATCTCCGTTTTTCAATACGAAGTCTCTTTCAGGATGTTTTCTCAAATCAGATAAGCTGTCTTCAAAAGCAGTTCTGTATTGATGATTTATAACCCTATAAACTTGCACCCTACCTTTGTAAGCAAATGGTTCTAATCCACCAGCCATATGTATGAGGTCTAAAACGGTAGTTTTACCCTTTAATTCATATATTGCTGGATACTTTACAGCCCCTGCTATTGCTACCTCTGGCCCTATGGGTGGTATGTATATGATATCTCCTGGTTGTAGCCTTATATCTCCTTCCGTATCTCCATATATTAAAAACCTATAAACATCAAAATGTGTAAGGATTTCCCCGTCTCTTTTTACCTCAATATTTCTCATAGAACCTACTTTGGATGGCCCTCCGCAACTGAATAATGCATCTATGAGAGTAGATGTAGAATAAACTCTACAGCTTCCAGGATGTTTGGCGTATCCCGTAAGGTAAACAGTCATTGTCCTAAGCGCTCCCATCGTGACGCTTAAATGAAAGTTTTTATAATATTTTGAAAAAGCTGATTCTATCACATCTTTTAAATCTTTGAACTTCAACCCTGCTACCGTAACGGTGCCTACTCCTGGTATGTCTATGTTGCCGTTTCTATCTACTGTCAAATTATAATTTCCACTTATGCTACCCCATACGGTTATCTTTATCTGGTCGTTTGGACCTATGATGTAGTTTGGACCTACTGGTATGTTTTGCAAAGGTGCAAATCTTGAGCTTTTTATATAAAAACA
>NZ_JBMFST010000121.1:0-812 GCF_049967395.1 Hydrogenobaculum sp.
GTATGCCACGGTTAAGTGTCTATAGTGTTTTTGAACTTGTACAGGTATTAGCGGGTTTGATATTCGTAGTTTGATTATCGCCATTTTATAGGCTCGTTAATTGTTTTATTTATGTTTGATATGTTTGTAAGTCGAAGTCGCTAACCTAAAGAAGTTAATGGCATTTATCACATTTTTTAGCCTTTGGTTTTGGGCTTTTGATAAGATAAAAAATGCCAAAAGCTAAAAGAAGTATTACAAAAACCCAATCAAAAAACATGTAGCACCATGCTTACCCTATATATTAGGAAGGCTACAGCCCAACCTAACACAAAGCTGTAGAGTAAAAAAAGAACTGCAAACTTAGTACCAAACTCTGATTTTAAGATGGATACGGTGGCTATGCAAGAAGTGTACAAAAGCACAAATACCATGAAAGAAAGTGCTCCGTAAGGGCTTAAGCTTTTTCTAATTTCTCTTGTGATAGAAGAGGTGTTGGATTCTTGTGTAAAAACGTTTGAAAATCCAGGAGAAACAAACGAAAGAGCCGTATTCTTTATAGCTTGTTCAAGAGACATCATCTGTTCTTTAAAAGCCTCATCTATATTAAAATTTGAATAGTCTTCTTTAGTAGAAGCTGAGTATATAGCACCCATTGAGCTTATTATTATTTCTCTTGCTAAAAAAGCCGGTACCAACGATGTTGTAGCTCTCCAATCTTCTATGCCTATTGGTTTAAAAACGTAAACTAAGGCGCTACCTATTCTTCCAGCCACAGTATCTTTTATGTTTGCATTCGGTGGTATGTTTAGAAAAGCCCAAACCACTACGGT
>NZ_JBMFST010000122.1:0-794 GCF_049967395.1 Hydrogenobaculum sp.
ATATAATCTGCCCATTTGATATTCGGAGAGAGTGTATTTTGAACGCATAATAGTTTTTAATCTATTTACAAGCCCACCTTCTTGGTCAGTACCTATGAAAAGATCTATCCTATGGCTTGATACAATAGGAGAATTTCGTTGTATAAAATTTGTTAGCTCTATAGTTTGTCTTACGCTTCTTATATTATTAGCAAATAATATAACTCCTCCTATGTGATAGTTTGTTAAAAAATTAGCTAATTCTTGATTTGGTATTTCAGTGTTTATACTTGAGAAAAACATTTGACCTACAAGCTGTGGCAAAGTCATTCTTTTTATTATTAAATCTATGTCATGTTCATTGATGACGTTCTGTCCATTTGTTGAAGTATATTGATAAACAATATGATGATTTTCCCTATTGTCTAATGGACTAGATACAGCAGATGTATAAATCAATTTATGAGGTATAGTCTTTTTATTTTTAGCAAAAGCATCATCTAATCCTATAAAATATATAAAAGATAACGCTAAAAGCGTGATAAACAAAAAAACATATAAAAAATATCTTCTAGTTGACATTAAATTCCTTTAATATAGAGGTCTTTTATAGTATCCATTAGCCAATCTTATATCAGATCTATCTAGATACCATTTTCCGTTTTCTTTCACTAAAGTCCAAGTACCTTCCCAATTCTTTACAACAGTTTCGTCGTCATCCCCAATATCTCTGGATCGAAATGTCACAAATACCTTGGCATAATCAGGTGTTAATTCTAAGATTTTGATACTCTTGATTCTATCATACAGCGTTC
>NZ_JBMFST010000123.1:0-747 GCF_049967395.1 Hydrogenobaculum sp.
ATCTTCAATATCTTTATAAGATGTGTTTGGAAGCACCTCTTTATCTAAATTTAAAGCGTTAACATTTTTTACTATGTAATCGTTGTTATTAGCTGTTGCAGTTTCTTTGTTAAGCGTAGTAGGATTGTTTGATGTGGGAGGCTCTTTAGCTACGATAGAGCTACTTTCTCTATTATTTGCTGTTTCTATCTGACCGTTGCTTTCTTGTTTTTGCGGTGCTTGTATTTTTGTATTGGTATCGCTAATACTTTCGTTGTTTAAGTTTTTAGCGTTTTTTACACTGCTTGCTTTATTATTTTCAATATCCTGTTCTATCTGTTTGTACTCTTTTGTAGTTTGTTTTGGTTGGTTTACATCCTTATTTTGCGTATCTTTTGTGTGGATATCCGTTGCTTTTTCGTCTTTAGCGCTTACAGGTGCGTAATCTTTAGGTAGTTGATATTCTTTGGTGTCGTTTATTTCTACATTTATCTTGATATTCTCAGATTTATACGATATATTTTCATCGCTTTGGTTTTTGGCGGTGTTGTCTTGGGTAGATGCATCTTCTTTTATGGGAATTTCTACATAGTCTTTTTGGGATGGTTCTTCTAAAGTTTTTATGTTTTTACTTGAATGTGAGTTTATTTCAACATCTTTGAAAGGTTTGATTTGACTTAGCATATTGTCTAAATTTACTTTTTGGGCTTTTAACGAGATTAATGTTTCTGATATATTTTCTTTTTCTAATATTAAACTAAAAGATAT
>NZ_JBMFST010000124.1:0-742 GCF_049967395.1 Hydrogenobaculum sp.
CAGCTGGCAAAATAGTGCCGTCTATTATAAGTTTTGGTTTTGCTTTTGACACAAGATTAACAAGGATTATAAATATTACTCTTAACTGCATGTATTTCCTTAGAATGTTGTATACTCTTTTCACTCTCGATTTTCTAAAGATGTGATAGGACTTTATAGATGGGTTTAATATTTGGTTTACAGTTTTCATTGCTGGCATTCCTGTTATGAAGGAAAGTATAAAGATAGAAGCGATTTCTTCATCAGTAAGTTTTGGTTTTCTACCAGCTTTAGGTTTTTCATCATTCAAAAATGTTTTTGTGAATGCTTGAATTTTGTTCAATACCATGGTATAAAGTTTAAATATTTGCATGGGTAAGTGTACCTCCAAAAGGTAGTTAGGAAATATTACTGCCTTTTGGCTTTTTGAAATTAATAGAATGTTAAAAAATGAATTTCTTACTCAACGTATATTTATTATAAAAGGATTGTGTAATGAGTGATCTTATAGATTGTGTTAAAGTAATCTTATAGGTCGTGTTAAAGAAGAAATATGTAGTTTTATCGAAGAAAATAAGCTAAAGTTTATAAAAATCAATAATGCAAAAAACGAAGAGGGAAAAGCAAAAAATCAATATAAATGTGAAAAATGGATGACAACAGAACTTTATTTTAGATTTTATGATATATTCTATCTTGTAGTACCGGAACCTGGCGTGTTTGATATACTTATTAAAGACATGTTCGTTAAAAAAAATGAAGG
>NZ_JBMFST010000125.1:0-721 GCF_049967395.1 Hydrogenobaculum sp.
CACCGAATACGCCATCATGACGAGCAAGAATTTGATTGAGCAAGATATGAAGCATGAGTTTTTTTATCTTGCTTACGATGATTTTGGGACAGGCTACACAAACTACGAGCTTGTAGGAGAGCTTACAGAACTCGGCATTTCAAAAAGTCTCAAAGTAGATGGTTCTATAGTAAAAAAAATACTACAAAACCAAACATACGCTTCCATAGTAGAATCTATAACAATGTTTTGCAAAAGAACAAATTTAAGGGTGATATACGAGTTTGTGGATAGCGAAGACATATTGAAAGAACTAAAAAATATAGTTGCCAGCATAAGGTTTCCAGAGGAAAGGGCATTTTTACAAGGCTTTTACCTTCACAAGCCATCGCCGTTAGATAAAGAGTTAGAAAAAGAGCAAAATTTAAAAATGCTATAAGCTATTACATAAGCATACAAGTAATTGGACATATGTGTTAAACTTTTAATAGTTACATAATATCATACCTCGAGTGAGAAATTAACCACATAACTTTACCTCAATAGATCTGAAAAAGCTATAACCTATTGCATAAGCATACAAGTAAGTAAGAAGAGTAATTCCTTTCCTCCATCTTTTTAAAGCGTTAAATTGTTTAAGCCTTGAAAATACACCTTCTATAATCTGTCTTTGAGCTTTATCTTCTTTTGTCTTGCAAACATAGACATTTTCACATCCTTTATATCCCTTGTCCCCTATAAC
>NZ_JBMFST010000126.1:0-718 GCF_049967395.1 Hydrogenobaculum sp.
CAAGCTGGAGAAGTGGAAGGCCATAGTCGATAGGATAAAGAAACCAAAAGACAGGGTAAAGATAGCAATAGTCGGAAAGTACACTAACCTGCGCGATTCTTATGCAAGCGTCAAGGAAGCCCTTATCCACTCGGGCGCAGCGCTCAACACCGGAATAGACATAAAATGGGTAGAATCTTCAGATCTCGAGAAGAGCGGCGTATTGCCTGGCGAGATACTTGGAGACGTTGACGGAATAATAGTGCCCGGAGGTTTTGGGAAGCGCGGGATAGAAGGCAAGATAAAAGCGATAGAATATGCAAGGTCAAACAGGATCCCATACTTGGGTTTGTGCCTTGGCATGCAACTTATGGCGGTGGAGTTCGCCAGGAATGTGTGCGCTCTGAAAGGCGCGCACTCTACAGAATTCGCAAAGACAAAATACAATGTTATAGACCTAATACCTTCGCAGAGAAAAATCAAGGACAAGGGCGCCACAATGAGGCTCGGCGCCTGGCCTTGCAAGATAACCGACAAGAAATCGATAGCCTTCAGCTCATACCACAAAGAGCTCATATACGAGCGCCACAGGCACAGGTACGAGTTCAACAACCGCTACAGGAAACTCTTTGAGAAGAAAGGGATGCTCATATCCGGAGTTACGCCAGATAACAAGCTAGTGGAGATAATGGAGTGGAAAGGCCAATTCGGCGTAGCTACGCAGTCCCATCCTGAACTC
>NZ_JBMFST010000127.1:0-687 GCF_049967395.1 Hydrogenobaculum sp.
CATATGCATATAGCTCTATATCTTTTCTTATAGCCTCTACTTTCTCTGGGTCCATCTCCTTTGGAGTTTTGAGGGTATAAGATAGGTTGAAAAGATAATCTTTTATCTCTTCATCAATAGGAAGGCCTTTAACAGTAGAGGTTGGTATATTCCATTCTTCTTTGCCTACATACAATACTATAGGGACAATATTGGGAAAGTCTTTGTTTTCTCTATAGGCTTCTTCGTATTTAGCGTAGATGTAAGATAGCAGCTGAAGGAATATACCTTTATCTGGGTTTGATTTGTGCTCTACGATAAAATAGAGCTCTATCTTTTCATCTGTACCTTTAATATCTACTTCAAAGGCTAAATCTAAGTGTTTCTTTTTGCCTTCTATGGTGTTGTATTTTTCTGTGTCTAACACTCTTATGTTTTCTAAATCAAGATGTTTGGCTAGTGTTGGTTCATAGGCTTGTAGGAATGTTTTTATGTTATCTGGATTTTTCATGATTAGCTTAAAAAGAGCATCTGAAGATTGGATGTTTCTTAGTTCTTCAATGTCTTTTAAATGCTCTGGTAGGTTTTCTTTTTCTTTCATAGGAAGATTATAGCAGAGCTTATAAAAAGTGTAAGCCTCTAAAAGGGACTGTCTAATATTTTGTGTAAATCTTTATGTGTGTTAAAATGCTTTGCTCTAAGGAGGTT
>NZ_JBMFST010000128.1:0-647 GCF_049967395.1 Hydrogenobaculum sp.
ATAAAGTTTTAGGTGCAATTTATAAAATGATGTCAGATAAAAATGATGCCATATTTTCATTTCTTTTAATTGGAATACCGATTTCAATAAATGTTGATGATAAAATATCTAATAACAATAGATATGAAAACTTTGATGCTTTAATATACACTGATGGTCGTGGAATAAAAATATATGGTAATGTTAAGAATATAAACACTTTATTTGAAATTTATGGAGCAGATAAAATATTAAAACATGAGTTAGAGCATATATTATTAAATCATATAGAAAGGGAAAAGGAAATTATAGATAATATAAAAGATTATTCAAAAAATGATTTATCTACTCTTTTTAATATCGCTGCTGATTATATAATAAATAAAGATTTAGATATAGGAACAACAAAGTTTAAAAATTTTCAATTAGTAAACGAAGAAATTATGAAAACAAAATTTAACTTAACAAGCAAAGATTTAGATAAAAAAAGTGTTGAGGAAATATTAAAAATGATGTTGAAAAACAACCCACCTATGAAAATTAGTGAAATTATAAAAGAAATTAAAAAACTTTTAAAGGGTGATGGTTTTGGAGGAACGTCATCGTTTTCTCATGTTTCTCCAAATAAAATAGATGAATTTGATGATTTTATTGATAAAAACGCTAAA
>NZ_JBMFST010000129.1:0-625 GCF_049967395.1 Hydrogenobaculum sp.
GTTCAGATTCGGAAGGAGAGGGTGTTGTTTTAACTCTTCTTTCTTGAACTCTGTCTCCACAATGAGTTGAAGCCAAAGCCTTAATTCAGCGGCATGTATTGCCCAGGGCATTACATCTACTCCGTAAAGAGAGTATTGGATAATCCTATTTTTTAGGGCAAAGTCCGATAAACTGCCCCCCAAGTGTTTGTAAATCGTTCTATAGATTTCAGATAGAACATTCAACATACCAACGATAAAAGCACCAGAACCACAGGCAGGATCAACCACAGATAAGTTGTTTAGAGTATCTTCCAATTGCCTCCATAAATTCTCCTTTGTAAGCCAGCTTTCTGTTTTATCTTTTTCATCTGGTAGGTCGAAAAGAAGATGATAAAATTTCTCTTTTGGTACCTCAGTCAAATTCTTTGATAGATATTCAACCAAGCTCCTTCTACACATAAAATCTACTTCGACTCTGGGTGTATAAAAAATGCCAAGATCCTTTCTATCATAAATTTCTTCAGCAACGTTAGCCAATGACTCATACACATAGCCAATCATCTGGGGATCGACCGCTACTTCTGATTCAAGAGGCATATCCTCCTTAATGGTAAAATTGTAGGATTCAAAAAACTCAAAGATG
>NZ_JBMFST010000130.1:0-609 GCF_049967395.1 Hydrogenobaculum sp.
ATAATGCTTTTAATAAAAGTTTGATATCTTAAACCTTTTTTGGAAGAAACTGCTTTTATTTTATTAAGGTCAGAAGCCGATATCCTAAGGGTAATTGTTTTATCTTGCTTTTCAATGTATTCTTTGGCAGCTTTTTGCAATTTTTCAATATTTTCAATATCGTTTTCTATGGTTTTAAAGTCTAAGTTTTCCAAAGATTCTATAATTTCTTTTTCTTCTTCGTCTAAATAAATATCTTTTTTGTTTTTGTTCATTTTTGCCTTCCTTGTATAAGATTTTTAAATCTTCTATAATGAACAAATTAAGTTTTTAGAGGATTTGAAGAAAATATTTGTAAAGGTTTAAATATGTGTTATAATTTTTTTATGGTAAGTGTTCACAATACACTGAACTCTTACAAACAAAATATGAGTGTTGAAATTTATAAGAATAGTAAAATATACATAGCTTGTCCAGCTAATTTTGCTACAGGTGGACCAGAATTATTGCATCAGTTAGGTTACCATCTTATAAATGATTTAAATATAGAAGCTTTTATGTACTACTATAATTTCGATAGCAGTAAGTTCTCAAATCCAGTGCATCCAGCGTATAAGATTTATAAAGTTC
>NZ_JBMFST010000131.1:0-601 GCF_049967395.1 Hydrogenobaculum sp.
AGAAAAGAACACTCCTTTATAACTTTTTCTTAGACCATATCCTATTTTATAGTGAGTTCTTCTTGTAAATATAACATCAATTTTTCCATCGATAAAATCTGCGTATTCTTGATTGTATTTTACAAGTATTCCTAGCTTTTCGTTTTCTTTTACTGTTATTTTATAATCATTGGATATTTCGCTTTCTTTAATAATCACAAATTCTACTTTGCCAAAACCATGCTTAATTTCTCCTCCAACTTTTACAACTCCAGACTTTAAAATTGTGATAAGTTCTTCTTTAAATTTTTCATCTTTTAAAAATATACTGCCTTTTAATGTCAGTTGTTTTGGTGCATTTTCATCTATAACCTTGCTTGTGGGGCTTATAAATTCAATGTTAAATAATCGACCTTCTTTTGCTGTACGTCGGGTGTTGTCTATCTGCGTTGATGTTTTAGAAAATAGGAAGTATTTTTTTATATTTTCTTCTTCAAGTAGCTTGTCATTTTCGTAAAACATGAAAGTAGAACAAAAAAACACATCTTTTAGACTCTGCTTTTTATAAGACAAATACAAGGCGCTATTTATTGCTCCATTTAAGGTAAAGCCTGGCACATAG
>NZ_JBMFST010000132.1:0-556 GCF_049967395.1 Hydrogenobaculum sp.
TAAAAATAAGTCGTGGATCTCCTTATTTACCTCTAATAAAGAATTAGAAAGGGGTGTTGTAATCTTTCTTATTACTTCATTTATCTGGTCTTCTTCTATCCATGGATTTATTTTCATTAAAGACTCTTTTAAAATATCTTCAAGAATTACATCTCTAAAGCTTTCTCTAAATTTAATGCTTTCTCCGTAAACAGGTTCTAAAGAAGAGTTAAAAGACAATATTTCTATAGCTTCTTCTGGATTATCTTTATTCTGTCTGTAGATTTTCCAACCAAGTCTTTGAAGCTGTGAGAGAAATTTATTTTCAACATAATGCTCCTCATCCAATTTCATCTTTGCTTTCCTCCTCAATTAGATGATTAACCCTGACTTTGCCTGTAAGCAGATCCTCCATAAGTCCCTTTTTAATACCTTCAAGCTTTTCTTTATAAGCTTTTTCTTTTTCTATAACTTCATCTATTTGGGATAAAATTGTGGCTATACGTTCTTGTTCGGGAAGTGGGGGGAGAGGCAACTTAATTTTATTTACAACATTTCGATTCAAACTTGGTACACC
>NZ_JBMFST010000133.1:0-550 GCF_049967395.1 Hydrogenobaculum sp.
CCAGTCTTGGCGAATGTTTAATTCTTGTAAGAACAACTCAAACTGTTCTGGTTCAATTGCATCTACTTGTTTCTCAATTATATTCTTATCAAGCTTAAAATTATCGATTAAGTCTTTAGGATCAGTATGATGATGTTTTACAGCTAAGTAAGAGAATATCGCATAATCTTTTAGTTCTGTTTTACTCATGCAAAAATAAGAATATAAAGCAGAAATAAGAGCATGATTTTTTAACTCTTCATTAAAATTTATCTTTTCTTCTTTGATATATTGTTGAAAATATGTTGTAAATTTGCCAAAATCATGTAAGGCTATAGATATCTCTATCGCTTGCTTTATATTATTATCTACCTTACTGTCTTTTAAAAAAGCCCTAGCAATATCTAAGCATCTGTTAATGTGGTCTTGAATATAAATATTTGGATGAGAAAAAATAACACATTTTTCATTGCTATACGTATTCACTTGTTTTTCTGTCGTCATAAATAATAATATAAGAAAATTGTATAAGCTTTACAAAAATTATGAACACCTAGCCTAGCCATAATAT
>NZ_JBMFST010000134.1:0-549 GCF_049967395.1 Hydrogenobaculum sp.
TTCCATCAGTGTTATATATCATAAGTCAAGGCAGTGTTCTAGTGAAAAAGCAGAAGATTAAACGGTCACCATTTAAAGCAACCACTATTTGCATTTACTTCAGTGATAAGATGAATTTGGCAAGTTCCTCAGCTTGGACTTTGGTTACGTACTGCGGTGGCATTGGTACTGGTCCCCATGTTCCCACGTTTCCATTCCTTATCATCTTTGCCAAAAGCGGAACATATTTAAGGTTGTGGTGATACTTGACTGCCACATCTTTCCAAGCTGGACCTATTACCTTATGATTAATGGCATGACATGCAAAACAGCCTTTTTCTTTAGCAAGCTCTTGGGGACTTATGGCTAACGCACTAGTCTGAGGTATCAAGACTCCGCTAAATACCAATGTAACTACTTTGTTTCTTACGTTGATCTTCATAAATTTAACCTCCTCTGCTACAGTTTCGGTAGATTCTGCGATCTACTACCTCGGTTTGCTATTCCACTTAGGATAGTTACTACTAAGATCCTTGTTGTTCATTATATAGTATATAGTAATAAAGTAGA
>NZ_JBMFST010000135.1:0-533 GCF_049967395.1 Hydrogenobaculum sp.
GACTAGCATCAAAGCTTAGATAGTAAATCAAAAAATTGTTAAAGCTCTTTCTTACTTCTAAGTTTGGATAAGACAATATGTATATGCCATCTTCTTTTAAGAACTCTTTTATAGTAAGATACCCCGATTGAAACAAAAGATTTTCTACTCTTAGGTTATCCACATCAAGGTTTGATAATATTTCATCTCCTACTTTTAAGTTTTCTAAATTTGGTATGTAGTATTTCTTTTCTCTAAGCATCTTTATCAAAAAAGTAGGTGTAGCTGTTTCAAACCAGTAAGCCTTAAACATCTTTTTATCAAAGAGCAAAAGTATATCAAACGGATTGTATACTTTCTCTCCAAGCCAACTGTAGCCGTTGTACCATTCTTTTACCTTCTCTTTGTCAAAGTCTTTTAATCTCTCTTGAAATACACTTTCAAGTTCTTTCTCGGTATATCCACAGATAGTAGCAAAATTTGGGTCTAACGTAATATCGTTTAACTGGTTTAATCCACTAAATATAGAAACTTTTGAAAACCTTGATACACCA
>NZ_JBMFST010000136.1:0-517 GCF_049967395.1 Hydrogenobaculum sp.
CTTACGATGATTTTGGAACAGGTTACACAAACTATGAGCTTGTAGGAGAATTTACAGAACTCGGTATTTCAAAAACTCTTAAAATAGATGGTTCTATAGTAAAAAAAGTACTACAAAACCAAACATACACTTCCATTGTAGAATCTATAACAATGTTTTGCAAAAGAACAAAGTTAAGGGTTATATATGAGTTTATGGACAGCGAAGATATATTGAAAGAGCTAAAAAATATAGTTGCCAGTATAGGGTTTCTAGAGGAAAGAGCATTTTTACAAGGCTTTTACCTTCACAAACCATCACCGTTAGATAAAGAGTTAGAAAATTACATTAAATCTTGATAGACAAAATTAAGGGTTCTATTAAAGTAAATCTGAAAGAAAAGCTGGGCAATTTACTTCCCAGCTTTACCAGTTCTTCTTATTAGAAGTAATTTACTGTATTAGAACCAGATACAAGCACTGGTTGAGAAGTACAACTGATAACAGAAGATGCACTGTCGAAAGAAGCAGTGACACAG
>NZ_JBMFST010000137.1:0-513 GCF_049967395.1 Hydrogenobaculum sp.
GTTGTGTTTTTCTGTGTCTAACACTCTTATGTTTTCTAAATCAAGATGTTTGGCTAGTGTTGGCTCGTAGGCTTGTAAGAATGTTTTTATGTTATCAGGATTTTTCATAATTAGCTTAAAAAGAGCATCTGAAGATTGGATGTTTCTTAACTCTTCAATGTCTTTTAAATGCTCTGGTAAGTTTTCTTTTTCTTTCATAGGAAGATTATAGCAGAGCTTATTTTACTAGTCCTATACATCGTTCATATCTACCATAAAACATAACAGAAAATTGGATAGTTATTTGATATCACAATTGTTTAATTTATTATCAAAAGAAAACACTTGATATCGTTTACTATAAGCACATAGAATACAATCTACAAAATCTAAATTTCTTGATCTAAATATTTCAAGAGCCGATATTGTTTGCTCATAGTCTTGAACTTCAACACCTTTTAGGCTTAAAAGTTTTATCAATATATCAACTATAATATCCTTATCTACTTTATAAAGCTTTAATAAGACATATAC
>NZ_JBMFST010000138.1:0-512 GCF_049967395.1 Hydrogenobaculum sp.
CTTCAACCCTGCTACCGTAACGGTGCCTACTCCTGGTATGTCTATGTTGCCGTTTCTATCTACTGTTAAAGTATAATTTCCATTTATGCTACCCCATACGGTTATCTTTATCTGGTCGTTTGGACCTATGATGTAGTTTGGACCTACTGGTATATTTTTAAGGGGTGCAAATCTGCTAGTTTTAAATAGATTATATCCAAATTGTTTTAAACCAGTAGTTGAAACGCTAGTAGAAACTTTACCGGATATAAACTTCTCAAATGAGGACTGATTGCTTTGTTTGGATTTGATGGCTAAATTAATAATGTTATTTTTGTTTATGTTATTTGAGCGCCTTACACTTTCTAGCTTACTATTTTGGTTTAACAAATTACTATTCATGTTATTCTGACTGTTTGAATTATTTGAAGTGTTATAGCTACTTGTAGAGCTAGAGGTGGCCCCTTGATTTGCCATATTAGGAGAGCCATTATACAAAGGCATCATTTCTATACCTTGGGCATATGAAGACG
>NZ_JBMFST010000139.1:0-503 GCF_049967395.1 Hydrogenobaculum sp.
GAAGGCAAACTTGATAATTATAAAAATTTAGTTAAAAATATTTTTTATGCCGTTTACTCTAATGCTGAAGCAAATTATACGTATAGTGAAGCTAACTCTAAACTGTTAAATAAAATTTTAAAAGATGATATACATTTTGATATAATTTATCCATTCGTTGATTTTGTTGATGTTGTTAAAGCTGATAAATATAGTATTCCTTCATTTCTTTATAATCATCGTGCCAATAATTATACAGGATTTACTCTTTTGTTGGAAGCATTAAATTATTATGATAATCATTTTGACTTTGATATTCAGATTTCGTTTTCAAGGATAACACAAAGTTCAGGAACTTTGTTTATAAAAGATAAATATAAACATATCAAAATAAATCTTATGAAGCAAAATGATCAGTATGCTGAATTTATGGCTAAAAATCATTTTGAACTTGGCTTACATAACGGTAAATCTTCCTTTTCAGTTTCATTTTTAGAAGCTATAAATCAAGGATTAAAGCCATT